>CAMYMY010000007.1 GCA_947259625.1 uncultured Kiloniellales bacterium
TGAACTGAGACCTTGAACGCGGTCCGGAGCGCCTTTGGGGCTGCAGCCGATCTCCGGACCTCGACCCGTCACGCCGCCGTGGCGGGGTCGTGTGAGGCGGCGCACGCACCGCGAGGACGAGCGATTTGCTTTCGGTAGAGCACGGTAAAGTGAATGAGGGCAGGGTCACGGTGGGCCCGATCGCGTCTCGACGTGGATCGCCGGGGTGGTTGCATTTCCGCCGGTTCCTAGCACACCCGATCAGGCTGGCGGCCGTCACCTCTTCATCCGGGAGGCTGAGCCGGCTCGTCGCCGAGCAGGTCCGGCCCGTCGATGACGGCGTCGTCCTCGAGCTGGGCGCTGGCACCGGCGCGGTAACCCGTGCCCTGCTTGCCGCCGGGGTGCCGGCGGTCAAGCTGATTGCCGTTGAGATCGACCAGGAAATGGCGCAGTTCCTGCGCGCTGCCTATCCAGATGTGGCGGTCATCGAGGACTGTGCCCTAAAGATCGGGCAGCTCTTGCCGCCAACGGCGATGGGCCGGGTGGGCGCGGTCATTTGTGGAATTCCTGTATCGCTATTGCCATTCGAACAGCAGCAGGGTCTGGTGGCGGGCATGCTCTCGATGTTGCCTCCGGGTCGGCCCTTTCTCATGTACACGCATCGCTTGGGGTCGCCCTTGCCGGCGAGGAAGCTGGGCCTCGTTGGCAAGCGCTTAGCCTTCACGCTGAGGAACCTTCCACCGGCTTCGGTGTGGGTCTATTCAGCCGATGGCAACGGCCAAGAATTCCCGGCGGCAGGTCCAGGCAGGTGATCGATCAGGCGCTCGATACCGTAGGTCTGATGGTCGGGCCGAAGCTCGTAAGGCTGCCGTCGTCAATAGCTCATGATCGGGCGGGACGTCACGGCGGTTGCTGATCTACGATTTCGAACCGCTCACGCCGCCGTGGCGCGGGCGCGCTGCTTGGCCAGTTCCTCGCCCAGGAAGCGCGCGACGGCCTGCATCCCGGTCACCGGGACCCGCGCTGCCTCCTCGGCCTGGGCGTTGTAGTTGGTGTTCGTGTTGACGTCGTAGGTGAAGATCCGGCCTTCGGCGTCTCGGATGAACTCGATGCCGGCAATCTCGATGCCGTTCTGCTCGAGGAACAGGGCATAGGATTTCAAGACCGGGTCGTCGAGGTCCCGGACGATGGTGAATTTGTTGGCCTTGGGCGCCTCGGCCGGGCAAAACGCATCCTCAACGTTGCAGGCATCCGCCGGGCAGAGCTCGAAGCCCTCGCTCGTGTCGACCCGCACCGCGTAGTGGAAGCGCCCGCCGATGAACTCGCAGCGCGTGATGAAGGGCTCGGGCGCCCGGATATACTCCTGGATCAGCCAGACGCCGTCGATCGGCGTTTCTTCGGCCGGCAGGGTGTCGAGATAGGCGGCGATGGCGTCGGCAGACTGGAACAGCTGGACGCCGAGGCCCTTGCCGCCGCGGTTCGGCTTCAGGATATAGGGACCGGGGCCGAACGCGCGGGCGGCCTCCACGACCTTCCGGTCACCGACCGCGGCCACGCTGCGCGGCGTCCTGACCCCGGCGCGCTCCAGCGCGGCGTATTGGGCGAGCTTGCTGATTTCCAGATAGAGTGCCCGGTGGGTGTTGACCACGCGCCGGCCGTGCCGCTCGAGCCAGGTCAATACCATTTGGGCCAGTTCCGGGCCGTAGCGATGGCCCCGGGTATGGGACGAGGCGCTCATGCGATTGTAGAAGACGCCTTCGGGCGGCGCCTCGTCGAAGGGAACGATGCCTTCGTTCAGGAACCACTCTTCGTGGGGCAGGCCCAGCTCCGAGAGGGCCGTGCTCAGCGGCTCGACCCAGGGGCCGTTCTCGTGCAGCACGTAAATTCGGCTCATCATTAAACCCCGTTTGTTAATGTGAAATAATTTAGATACCCATTTCTTTGAAGTAAAATAATATTTTTCCACGCTCCGTTCAAGGAGATTTGGCTGGTCTTCGGGCTTTCACCCTGGCCGCCGACAGTCCTGCGGCTTGCGCCGGCCGCGTGCATCGCTAGAGTGGCGCGCCATGGGAAACCTGACCGGCTTCTTCGGCAGCATTCTGGCGGTTTACGGGCTGCTGCTGGGCGGCATGTTCGTCTTTCAGCGCTCGATGCTCTATTTCCCGCCCGGAGACCGGCCCGTGCTCGCCTCTGTCGGTGGCACCGGCATCGAGGCCGTCACTGTGACGACAGAGGACGGCCTGGAACTGGTGCACTGGTACCGGCCGCCGGCCCTGCCGGGCGGGCCCGTCATCGTGATGTTCCACGGCAACGCCGGGCACATCGGCGACCGGGTACCGAAGTACTGGCCCCTGCTCAAGGCCGGATTCGGCGTGTTCTTTGCGGAGTACCGAGGCTATGGCGGAAACCCGGGAAGCCCGACCGAGGAGGGGCTGACTGCCGATGGCCGCTCGGTCATGACCCACCTGGCAGCCCGTGGCATCGCGCCGGAGCGGATCGTGCTCTACGGCGAATCCCTGGGCACCGGGGTGGCCATAAAACTGGCCGCCGAGAATCCGGTCGCCGGCCTGGCTCTGGAGGCGCCGCCCGGCTCGATCGCCGAGTTGGCCCAGTCGCACTACTGGTACGTGCCGGCCAAGTGGCTGCTGCTGGACCCGTGGAACGCGATCGATCTGATGGAGCGGGTTGCGGCACCGCTCCTGCTGCTGCACGGCGAAGCGGACCGGACCGTGCCGGTACGCTTCGGGCGTCGGGTCTATGAAGCGGCCGGGGGTGAGAAGGAGGCGCTTTTCCTGCCGACGGGCGGCCACGCCGACCTCTACAACTTCCCCGAGGTTCCGGTCCGGGTGATCGACTTCGTGCGGCGCACTGTGCCGGTGGCGAAGAGTATGGAGCCGGCGTCGGGCTAATTCGCAGACTGGCCTATCGCGGGGCGCTTCCTTTTCGATCGTGCGAAGATCGCGACGGCCCAGGCGCAGATCAGCAGCTCCAGGCCGAAGGTCCAATGCAGCACGAAGTTCCACACCCACCAGCCGTAGCGCGCGGGGACATCGACCAGGACGAAGCTGTCCGGGTGGAACGGATAGAGCCATAGGACACGCCCCGCCACGGTGTCCAAAACCAGATGCAGGAAGACGTTGGCGTAGAACACCAGCGATACGAGCGTGAGCGTCCCGTTTTTCGTTTTTGCGCAGATCAGCAGCGAAAGCGCCGCCGGCACGATCCAAAATGCCGGCAGGTGTGGCCAATAGAGGTGATGCAGGGTCTGGCGGTTGTCGATCAGGTAGAAGTAGAGCAGATCGAAGTCCGGCAGGACTGAGGCGAACAGGCCGAACGCCAGGATGCGCCGCGACAGCGCGTCGCCGGCCGGCGCGCGGTCGAGCAGGCGTCGCGTCAGGAGGTAACCGGCGGGCAGGTGGGCGATGAACATTTCTCGTGTACCACGCGACGAGGCTGCTGCTCGGTCATTCCTAGGCAACGAATGTGGCAAGGGGTTGCGGCGATTCGGGCCAATTGGTGGCGCATTCTCACGGTCGGTGGTGGCCCGACCGTGGGGATGACGCGAGATTGTCAGCCTGCGGATTTCAGTGCGGCGAGCCCTTCCGGCGTGTCCACGTCGCTCAGCACTGCGTCATCGGCCATGGCCACCTCGCAGACCGCCTCCGGGTATTCGCCGATCAGCGCCTTGGCCCCGACGTCGCCTGAGATCGTCTGCATCTCGGCGAAGTAGCAGCGGGCGAACAGCACCGGATTGCCGCGCTTGCCCTGCCAGGTGGGCAAGCAGATGGCGCGGCCCTCCAAGGGGTCGAAGGCGGCGATCAGCCGGTCGATTACAGCGGCCGTCACCCGGGGCATATCGCCCAGGCAGACCACCACGCCCTCGGTCGCCTCCGGCAGGGCCGCCAGGCCGCGGTGCAGCGAGGTGCTGAGCCCCGCGGCGTAATCCGGGTTGTACACCAGCATGACATCGAGGCCGGCCAGCGTTGCCTCGACACGCTCGCGCTCGTAGCCGGTCACCACGATGACGGGGGCTGCTTGCGAGGTCCGGGCCGCATCGGCGACGCGGGCGACCATCGGCCGGCCCTCCAGGTCGGCCAGCAGCTTGTTGACCGGTCCCATCCGGGTCGAGCGGCCGGCCGCCAGGACGAGCGCGGCGATTCGGAGTGTGCGCGCGGCGTCCAACCCGGTCCCCTCGACCGCCTGGGCGCGGGGCAGGGGGCGGCCGGCGATCTCCTTGAGCAGGCCGCCGGCTCCCATTCGCATGACGTCGCGGCGCGCGACCGGCAGGCCGGCGACGAGGCGCTGCAGGATCCAGTCGAAGCCGTTCAGCTTGGGCGAGCGCGCGCAGCCGGGCAGCCCGACCAACGCCGTATCGCCGCGCCGGGCGAGCAGGATCAGGTTGCCCGGGTCGACCGGCATGCCGAAGTGCTCGATGGCTGCGCCGGCCCGTACCATACCGGCCGGCACCACGTCGCGCCGGTCGACGATGGCCGAGGCGCCCGAGACCAGCACGATCTCGCAGCCGCGCGCCATGAAGGCTTCGATGGCCTCGGCGACCTCGGCTTCGTCGTGAGCGCAGCGGACTTCTTCGGCCGGCGGACAGTGGAGCGCCGCCAGCCGCGCGTCGACCGCCCGCCGGGTCTTGTCGAGCAGCCTCGGCTTGATCCCCGGCAAGCTGGTCTGAACCAGGCCGACCCGGCGCGCTGCGAAGGGCGCGATTCGGATCAGCGGTCCGGCCTCGCCGGCGATCTCGCGGCAGCGCGTGACGGCGGCCTCCGGCACCGCAAAGGGAATGATCTTGACGGTCGCGGCCATCTGGCGCGGCTCGATCGCGTCGTAGGGCCTGAGCGTGGCCACGGTGACCGCCTCGTCGACCTGATTGAGCCGGTCGAGCCGCTCGTCGTCGACGACCAGAAGACCGCGCTGCCCGGCGATCAGATTGCAGCGGCCGGTGAAGGCGGCGGTGGCGGCGAGACCCCCGCCCATGAGGACTTCGGCGACCGCCGTAGCCGCGGTATCCTCGTGCAGGTCGCCGGGCTCCACCCGTGCCGCGATCACGCCGGTATGGCCGGCCTCGGCGAGTGCCGCCACGTCCTCTGCCGAGAGGATACGTCCCTTCTTGAACACCACCTCGCGGAGCTTCAGCGAGTGGGCCAGGATCGCCCCTTCGGCCTGGTCCAACGGTGTCGGCCCGAAGATCACCCTGCGGCCTCGGCGGAGCGCGGGGCCGGCGCCTGGTATAGCACCTGGGTGACCTGGGCCAAAATCGAGACCGCGATCTCGGCCGGGCTTCGTGCGCCCAAAGCCAGTCCGATCGGCCCGTGGATGCGTGCGAGCTCGGCCTTCGTGAAGCCCCGGCTGCGCAGGCGCTCCAGGCGCCGGCCATGGGTCCGTTTGCTGCCCAGCGCGCCGATGTAGAAGGCCTCGGACCCGAGCGCCACGGCAAGCGCCGGATCGTCAAGCTTGGGGTCGTGGGTCAAGGTCACGACCGCGCAACGCCGGTCGAGTCCCAGGCCGGTCAGGGTGTCGTCCGGCCATTCCGTCGTCAGGGTCACGCCCGGGAACCGCTCGGCGGTGGCCCAGGCCCGGCGCGGGTCGACGACGATGACCTCGTAGCCGGCCAGGGTGGCCATGGGCACCAGCGTTTGGGCGATGTGCACGGCGCCGACGACGACCATGCGCAGCGGCGGATTGACGACCTGGACGAAGAGACCGTCGTCACCGTCGAGGACGCCGCTCCGGTCCGCCGCGATGGCTTGGCGCAGGGACCCGACCCGGTCGTCACCGAGGCCCAGATCGCCGCTCAGTTTGTTGTCGCAGAACAAGGCCTGGCGCCCGGTCGCCAGAGCGGTGATCAGCGCGAGGGGGCGCTTGGCAGCCCGGGCTTCCAGCAGACGGTCGAGCAGCTCCCGTTTCATTCGAGCCTCTCGACGAAAACCTTGACCGTGCCGCCGCAGGCCAGTCCGACTTCCCAGGCCTGCTCGTCGCTCACGCCGAATTCCAGCACGCGCGGCTGGCCGCTCTCCATCACTTGGCGCGCCTCGTGGACCACGGCGCCCTCGATGCACCCTCCGGAGACCGAGCCCAGCATGTTGTTCCTTTGATCGACCACGAGCTGGCTGCCGACCGGCCGGGGCGACGAGCCCCAGGTCGCGACCACCGTGGCCAGCGCCACTTGGCGGCCTTGGTCCTGCCACTTCGCGGCCTGAGCCAGCACGTCGTCTTCGGTCGGGGGCTTAGAGGAACTCATGCTCGGATCTCCACACTCTCCAGGCCCGCCAGGGGCAAGACCCCGCCTATGCTAACCCGGCACGGACGCGGGTCAACAACTCGTGAATGACCCTAGTCGAAGCGCGGATTCCGGGAAAAGCGGCGTTTATTCTTCCATATTCAGTCGCAAGAATCGCCTCTTTGGAAAGGAGACGTTAACCCTATTGGACTAAAATTATTTTGAAATTCCCATCTGTTGCCAGGACGATGATCGCCATGGATGTCTTTGATCTCTTTACGGAAATCTACGACCGAGATAAGCACGAGCAGATGTCCCTGCAGGACTATTTGCTCGGTTGTCGGGAGAATCCGATTTGGTACGCCAATGCAGCGGAGCGCATGGTCGCGGCGATTGGCGAGCCGGAGCTGATCGACACCAGCACCGACGAGCGGTTCGGCCGGATCTTTCTCAACCGGACGATCAAGCGGTATTTCGCCTTCGATGGCTTTTACGGCATGGAAGACACGATCGAGCGTATCGTCGGCTACTTCCAATATGCCGCACAGGGCCTGGAGGAAAGGAAACAGATCCTCTACCTGCTGGGCCCGGTCGGCGGCGGCAAGTCGTCCTTGGCGGAACGGCTCAAGGCGCTGATGGAAAAAGAGCCGATCTTCGTACTCAAGGCCGGCGATCAGATCAGCCCGCTGTTCGAATCGCCGCTCGGCCTGTTCAACCCGATTGAGATGGGCGACCTGCTCGAGGACAAGTACGGCATCGCCCGCCGCCGCCTGACGGGCCTTCTGTCGCCCTGGGCGGTCAAGCGCCTGGACGAGTTCGGCGGCGATATCTCGAAGTTCAACGTCGTCAAGCTCATGCCGTCCAAGCTGAGGCAGGTCGGCATCGCCAAGACCGAGCCCGGCGACGAGAACAACCAGGACATTTCCGCCCTGGTCGGCAAGGTCGACATCCGCAAGCTCGAGCATTACAGCCAGAACGATCCCGACGCCTACAGCTACTCCGGCGGACTCAACCGCACGACCCAGGGGCTGCTCGAGTTCGTCGAGATGTTCAAGGCGCCGATCAAGGTCTTGCACCCGCTCCTGACCGCGACCCAGGAGCACAACTACCTCGGCACCGAGTACTTCGGCGCCTTTCCCTTCCAAGGCACCGTGCTGGCCCACTCCAACGAGGCGGAGTGGCAGCAGTTCAAGAGCAACAAGAACAACGAGGCCTTCCTCGACCGGATCTGCGTCATCAAGGTGCCCTATTGCCTGCGCGTCACGGAAGAGGCGCGGATCTACGACAAGCTGCTGCGCGAGAGCGAACTGGTCGATGCGCGCTGCGCGCCCGAGACCTTGATCATGCTGAGCCGCTTCACCACCTTGACCCGCCTGCGCGAGCATGAGAACTCGGCGCTCTACTCGAAATTGCGTGTCTATGATGGCGAGAACCTCAAGGACACCGATCCCAAGGCGCGCTCGATGCAGGAGTACCGTGAGGCCGCGGGCGTCGACGAGGGCATGAACGGGGTCAGCACCCGTTTCGCCTTCAAGGTCCTGTCCGAGACCTTCAACTTCGACACCTCCGAGATCGCCGCGGACCCGGTTCACCTCATGTACGTGCTGGAAAAGGCGATCAAGCGCGAGCAGTTCCCCGACGACACCGAGAGCACCTACCTGGAATTCATCAAGTCGGAACTCGCCCCCCGCTATGCGGAGTTCATCGGCCACGAGATTCAGAAGGCCTACCTCGAATCCTACACCGAATACGGCCAGAACCTGTTCGACCGCTATATCGCCTATGCCGACGCCTGGATCGAGGAGCAGGACTACAAGGATCCGGATACCGGCCAGATTTTCAACCGCGAGATCCTCGATGCCGAGCTATCCAAGATCGAAAAGCCGGCGGGCATCGCGAACCCGAAGGACTTCCGCAACGAGGTGGTCAAGTTCGCGCTCAGGACCCGCGCCAACAACGACGGCAAGAATCCGGCCTGGACCGGCTACGAGAAGCTTCGCGAAGTGATCGAGAAGCGCATGTTCAGCCAGGTCGAGGACCTGCTGCCGGTGATCAGCTTCGGCACCAAGAAGGACACCACGACGGACCAGCAGCACAAGGAGTTCGTCGATCGCATGACCGAACGCGGCTACACCGATCGGCAGGTCCGGCGGCTGGTCGAATGGTACATGCGGGTAAACAAGGCCGGTTGAACGGAGAACGGCGATGGCTATGCCTCATTTCATAGACCGCCGCCTGAACCCGAAGCAGAAGAGCCTCGGGAACCGCCAGCGCTTCATGAGGCGGGCGCGTGCCCAGATCAAGGAAGTGGTCAACAAGTCCATACGAGAGCGCAACGTTTCCGACATTTCCAATGGCGAGACGATCTCGATCCCGACCAAGGGGATCGGGGAACCGCGCTTTCACCACGCCCCGACCGGCGGCCGGCGCGACCGCATCTTTACCGGCAACAAGGAATTCAACGCCGGCGACCGTATCCCGAAGCCGGCAGAGGGTGGCCAGGGAGAGGGCGGCAAGAAGGCGACCGATCGGGGCGAGGGCGAGGACGAGTTTCAGTTCGTGCTGTCGCGCGAGGAGTTCCTCGACATGTTCTTCGAGGATCTCGAGCTTCCCGACCTGGTGAAGACCAGCCTCAAGGAGGTCTGCAGCTACAAGCCGCACAGGGCCGGTTTTGCGAGCTCGGGCTCGCCGACCAACATCAACGTCCTCAGAACCATGCGCAACAGTTTCGGCCGGCGTATAGCGCTCAAGCGGCCGACCTCCGGCGACGAAGATGGGCTTACCCAGAGGATACTGGACCTGGAAGCCAGGTCCGACCTGACGCCGGACGAACGGCTATGGATGGCCGAACTGCACAAGCAACTCGAGGAGTTGAAATGCCGGCGGCGTGCCATTCCCTACGTCGACCCCTTCGATCTCCGCTACAACCGATTCGACAATCACCCCGAACCGAACACCAACGCCGTCATGTTCTGCCTCATGGACGTCTCGGGTTCGATGGGCGAGCGCGAGAAGGACCTGGCCAAGCGGTTCTTCATGATCCTGCACATGTTCCTGAAGCGCCGCTACGAGCGCATCGAGGTGGTCTTCGTCCGCCATACCCACGAAGCCCAGGAGGTCGACGAGGAAACGTTCTTCTACAGCCGGGAGACGGGCGGGACGGTCGTCAGCTCGGCGCTGAAGGAGATGCTCGAGATCGTGCACGACCGCTATCCGCCCGGCGAATGGAACATATATACGGCCCAGGCTTCCGATGGCGATAATTTCTCCGGCGACGCCGAGAAATGCATCGAGCTGCTCGATACCGCTCTGATGCCGCTCTGCCAGTACTACGCCTATGTCGAGATCCTCGACGAACGCGAAATGGAGCTGTTCCAGGATCCGGAAAAAGGAACGGCGCTGTGGCAGGCCTACCGGGCCGTCGGCGCCTCCTGGCCCAACTTCGAGACCAAACGCATCGCTGGACCAGGCGACATCTACCCGGTGTTCCGCGAGCTCTTCGCCAAGCAGGCCGCCGATGGCTGAGGCAGCCGCAAAGCGCGCGCCGGAAATGGAATCCGGCGGGGTAGCGGGGCCGGAGAGCCGCCATCTGTTCGAAGGATCGAACTGGACCTTCGATACCATGGGGCGGACCTACGACGCCATCCAGGAGATCGCATTGAACGATCTCGGCCTCGACGTCTATCCGAACCAGATCGAGATCATTTCGTCCGAGCAGATGTTGGACGCCTATTCCTCGATCGGCATGCCGCTGATGTACCAGCACTGGTCCTACGGCAAGCGTTTCGTGCGCGAGGCGCAGATGTACCAAAAGGGCTATGCCGGGCTCGCCTACGAGATCGTCATCAACTCCAACCCCTGCATCAGCTATAACATGGAAGACAGCACCATGGCCATGCAGGCTCTGGTGATGGCGCACGCGGCCTTCGGCCATAATCACTTCTTCAAGAACAACTACCTGTTCCAGCAGTGGACCGACGCCGAGGGCATCCTCGATTATCTGGAATTCGCGAAGAGATACGTTGCCAAGTGCGAGGAGCGCCACAGCACCGCGGCGGTGGAGGAGATCCTCGACGCCGCCCACGCCCTCATGGACCACGGCGTGTTCCGCTATCGGCGACGCCCCAAGCTCAACCTGCGCGAACAGGCCGAACGCGAACGCGAACGGCGGCAGTATCAGGAGCGGACCTTCAACGACCTCTGGCGCACCTTGCCGCGCAACGGCGCCGACATGCAGCCGGAGCAGGCGGACGTCGAAATCGAGGAGCGCAAGACGCGCCTGAAGCTGCCCGAGGAGAACCTGCTCTACTTCCTGGAGAAGAACAGCCCCGTCCTCGAGCCGTGGCAAAGGGAACTCCTGCACATCGTCCGCAATATCGGGCAGTACTTCTACCCGCAGAAGCAGACCAAGGTCATGAACGAGGGCTGTGCCACCTTCGTGCACCTCTACATCATGAACCAGCTCTACGATAAGGGTTTGCTGCCCGAGGGGGCGATGCTGGAGGCGCTGCATTCCCATTCGAGCGTGATCTTCCAGCCGGATTTCAACGATAAACGCTACAGCGGCATCAATCCCTATGCCCTCGGCCTGGCGATGATGGAGGACATCAAGCGAATCTGCGTCGAGCCGACGCCGGAGGACGAGGAGTGGTTCCCGGAGATCGCCGGCAGCGGCGATTGGCGTGGAACGCTCAAGGACGCCTGGGCGAACTACCGCGACGAGTCCTTCATCCAGCAATACTTGAGCCCCAATGTGATTCGCAAGATGAAGCTCTTCGTTCTGGCGGACGATTCCACGGACACCCATTTCACCGTGACCGACATTCATGACGAACGCGGTTTCCGGAACGTGCGCCGCGCCTTGGCCCGCTCCTACGATCTCGGAGCCATCGAGCCCGACATACAGATCGTCGACGTCGACCTGCGCGGCGACCGCAAGCTGCGGTTGCAGCACACGATGCGCGACGGCGTGCCGCTCAGCGAACGCAACCGCGACGAGGTGCTGAAGCACATCCGCCGCCTGTGGGGCTATGAGGTCGGCCTGGTCGGGGTCGAGGCGGACACGGACAAGACGAGCTACGAAGTATCCACCGAAGACGCGGCCGACGACGACGACTAGGGTCGGTCACGCGCTGTCTTTCGAAGCACCGACCCAAAGCGCCGCGCCGTCGTGGCGCCCGTCTACGGGCGGAGCGCGACTCGGATGCCCGAGATTCGCCTCCTGAGACCCATTAACCTCCGCTTAAGGCAAGGACGGCTACTGTTCGGCGCTGGATCTCTTCGTCGGTCCAGGGATTTTCGGCTACGGCCGCGAAGATCAACTGGACCGGATGACGGGTTGCCGGTCTTGGATGTCAGGAGGATCTTTTCCATGACAGTGCGCCCGTCCACAGTCGTCACACTTGCCTTGACGGCGCTCTCGTTTCTGCTTTCGGCCTGTCATGCGCATTGGCACGTACCGCCGGGTCAATTGAAACACGCCGTCGAACCGCCGCCGGGCCATGGCTCCACGCCTCCGGGGCAAAAGAAGAAGAACTGATCATCGAGTTTCCGGGCCGGGCGACCACCGGTTAAGAATGCTCCGACATTTCTCCGGCAGTCAGGGCAGGATTACGGGGGGATGGTTTTGCCCGGCCCGGGATTTGCCAGATCGTCGCGGCGCGGCCCATCGATCCGGGCATCCACGCCGGCGATCCTAGAAAATCACGTAATTACAAGCCCTTCCTTGACGGATCTTCCCAATTTGTCTTGAATGTCCGGTAGGGAGGTACGGGGTATGGAAAGGCTGGGTATCGGCCCGGCGGCCTTGCGCGCGCATTTGGGGGCGCGGCTGGCCGTGGCGGGCATGTTGTTTCTTGGTTTGAGCATCGGCCCCGCCGCAGGGGCCGTCGGTGTGGACATCCACCGGATCCATGGTCCGAACGGCGCCCGCCTGGTGCCGGTCAAATCGACCGAGGCCGACGACTGGCGGCAGTCGGAGGGCGGCGTGCTGCCGTGGAAGCTCGGTGTGCCCAAGCTCACATTCGAAGGCTTCGAGCGGATCATCAGGGCGGCGTCCGGCGGGCTCGCGGCCACTTCGTTGGCGGCCAAGGAGTACGGCTACGCCGACTACATGTTCGTAATCGATGGCACCGGGGTCGGCATCTATTGGGAGGAAGCTTCGGGGGAACGGCAGACCGCGGGTATCCTCAACGAAGTCTTCGACATGTTCCAGACCATCTGCGAGGGCAAGTCGGCCTCCGGACAGACCCGCCAGGAGGCCAACGATACATTTGCCCTGCGACAGGGGTTCGTTGCCTGCCAGAACCCGGATTGGGACAGCTACATAGTTGTTTCGGCCCTGAATTTCGGTGCGGTAACGCAGATCTTCGTGACCATCGGCCTGGCCGAGAACCGGGATGTCCTGGACATGATCAACCGCAACATCACCGACGTGGAGATCAAGGTCTTCGGGGTCCAGTAGAGCCGTTCCCGCGGTCGTCCGCCCGGCCGGCGGTCGCGGCGCCCTGCTCGACCTTCTCGAGCATGCGCGCCGCCTCGTTACCGCGCACCTTGGCAAGGTCGTCCTGGTACTTGAGCAGCACGCCGAGGGTATTATCGATCGCCTGGGGATTCAGCGCGACCGTGTCGAGCTGGGTGAGCGCCTTGGCCCAGGCGATGGCCTCGGCCACGCCGGGCAGCTTGAACAGATCGGCTTTTCTCAGTTCCTGCACGAAGCCGACGACCTCTGCAGACAGCTAGGCCCTCGCCTCGGGCGCCTTGATCGTCACCAGTTCCGGCGCTGTTCGAGCGCCGGGTAGAGCACGGTGGCCAGGCTGCGGTCGGCCACGTAGTGGCCCTTCTGCAGCAACGCCAGGGTCTCGTCGGCGGAAGCAGGACCAAGATTGGCCATGTTCAGCCGCAGGCGGCCACCGCCCGCTTGGCCATGACGCCGACCAGGTGGGCGCGGTAGTCGGCGCTGGCGTGAATGTCCGAGTTGAGCCCCTCGGCGGCGACCGTGACGGCGTCCAAGGCCGCGGCCGTGAAATCGCCGGCGAGCGCTTGCTCCATTTCGGCGGAGCGGAACACGCAGGGACCCGCGCCGGTCACCGCCACGCGGGTCCCGGCCGGCCCCCGGCTGACCAGGACGCCGACGACGGCGTAGCGCGAAGCCGGGTTGGGAAACTTGGCGTAGCCGGCCTTCTCCGGCACCGGGAAGGACACGGCGGTGACGATCTCGCCATCCTCCAGCGCGGTCTCGAACATGCCGGTGAAGAAGTCGTCGGCGGCGATCTCCCGCCTGTTGGTCCTGACCGTCGCGCCCAGGCCCAGCACGGCGGCGGGATAGTCGGCGGCCGGGTCGTTGTTGGCGATCGAGCCGCCGAGGGTGCCCCGGTTACGCACCTGCGGATCGCCGATCTCGGCGGCGAGAGCGGCCAGCGCCGGGAACCTCGCCGTGACGACGGCGTCCGAGGCGACCGCGGCGTGCGGCGTCAGGGCGCCGACGACGATCGTGCTGCCGGCCTCCGAGATGCCGCTCAGTCCGGCGATACCGCCCAGGTCGATCACGTCGCTGGGACTTGCCAGGCGTTGCTTGAGGGCCGGGATCAATGTCATGCCGCCGGCGACCAATGCGCCGTCGGAGGCCCCGCTCAACAGCCGCTCCGCCTCCTCGAGGCTGCCGGGGCGATGGTAGGCGAAGTCGTACATGACGCCGCTCCTATCCCGCCATCGCCCGGGCCGCCGCCCGGATCGCCTTGACGATGTTGTGGTAGCCCGTGCAGCGGCAGAGGTTGCCTTCGAGCCACTCGCGCACCTCGGTCTCGCTCGGGTCCGGATTGCGTTTCAGCAGGTCGACCGCGCTCATCACCATACCGGGCGTGCAGAAGCCGCATTGCAGGCCGTGATGCTCCTTGAAGGCGGCCTGCACGGGGTGCAGCTCGCCGTTCTTGGCCAGGCCCTCGATGGTCGTCACCTCGGTCCCCTCGGCCTGGGCCGCCAGCAGGGTGCAGGCCTTGGCCGAGGCGCCGTCGACGTGCACCACGCAGGCGCCGCATTGGCTGGTGTCGCAGCCGACGTGGGTGCCGGTCAGGCCCAGATGCTCGCGCAGGAACTCGACCAGCAGCGTGCGGCCCTCGACCTCGCGGCTCACCTTCCGACCGTTCACCGTCATGGACACGGCGAGCATGAGCGCCTTCTCCCAAATTGCGGCACGCCTAGGAACGAATTCGGCGGCCTCCCCAAAGCGGACGCGCGCACCGGTAGTTTCCTGCGATATGGATAGCGACAGGCCTCACCACTTGCAACAACCGGCCGCCCGCCGGGCTGGGTGCGCTAGAAAGATCACGGAATTCGGCTGAGAGGAGAAACCCGGTGCGAGGCTTGTTGACGGGGCGATATCCCGCTACTTTGGGCGTCGAAGCGACCAGCGCGCCGTAAGGCTCGAGCTGCGGGGAAATTGGGACCGAACGATCATGGCGAGCGCGACCGTTAAGCTCTATGCGTCCTTGTCCGATTACCTGCCCCCCGGGACGAAGGCCAACGCGGTGAAGGTGCCCTTGCCGTCCGACGAGGCCACGGTCGAGGCGATCCTCGCCCAGTTCAAGGTCCCGATGGAGCAATGCCATCTCGTGTTGTTGAACGGCCTCTTCATCGCGCCGAGCCACCGAGCGGATTGTACCGTCGCGGACGGCGACACCGTCGCCGCTTGGCCGCCGGTGGCCGGGGGCTGACAAGACGGCCCGATGCCTACGGTCAAGGACATGGCTCTGACCCCCGACGAGTTCTTCCGGGGTGCGGCGCTAGTGATGCAGGGCCGCGAGTATCGCGTCGAGAGCCACGGAGTCGAGACCGGGACGGCCGAGCGGGGAATTTCGATCTCGATCGAGCTCCTGCCGCCGCGCCGGCTGAGCGGCCTGCTGTCCCTGCCGCGCACCCAAGTGACCATCTCGTTTCGCGGCTACGGCGCAGAGGAAGAGGTCCTTTTCCTGCAGCGCTTCGACCGGGTTTTCCAGCGCGCCGGCGGCTAGCGAAACCCCCTGTATAGTGTGCTTTCCGCACGAACGGACCCGGGCATTTGACCACGATCAAACGCAAGGCGCGGGAGATAGGGTAACCTGGCTTTGGTTGTAGGCGCTTGGAGCAGAAGATACCGTGAATATACAGATCGGGCACAATTCCCAGGACGTGGTCGTCAAGGTCGAAGTCCGGCTTTTCAACAGCATCGTGAAATACGCCGCTGCCGAGGGACCGCGGCGCGAACTGTCGCTGCCTGCCGGCACGACCGTCGGCGAACTGGCCGAGCGGCTGCGGATCCCGCGCGACGAATTGTTCCTGGTCCTGGTGAACGGGCGCGACATCACGCCGGGCCTGGTCGGCGGCGATATCAAGGACTACCACCTGATCGAGGACGGCGACGTCGTCGCCTTTTCCGGCGCGGTCCCGTACAGCTACGGATACGGGGCGCCGGTCGTCTGAGGACAGGTGCGCGGCCGGGTGCCGACAGGATCCGAGTTCAGCTCAGCGTGGACCCGAGGTAGGCCTCCATGATCCGGCAGGGGTCTGCCTGGAGGCGCGCCTTCCATTCGCCCAGGTGGACGTCGCCCTGAATCAGGCCGCGCAGCACCCCGACATGGTCGGTATGGCCGAGGCTGAGGGCGCCGACGACACGGTCCTCCTCGAACACGAGGCGCATGTAGCGGAAGTTCTCAGCGTCCACGGACTCGGCCGTCTCGCAACCGTCTCCGCCGTCCCAGCGGCCGAAGGACACGGAGACCAGCCCGGCTGTGTCGAGCACGTTCATTGCCAGGTTCCCCTTATAGGTCGTCTCAACCCCGGCCATGTTCAGGGCGGCGACGCGCCCGTGGTCGGCCGCCGTCGGCTGGATCGCCAGAACCGACCAGCCTCCGGTCGAGTGGTCCGGCGCCTGCGCGACGTCGCCGGCGGCGTAGACGTTGGACACGCTGGTCCGCAAATAGTTGTCGACGACGATGCCCTGATCGACCTTGATGTCACCGTCCTGGGCCAATTCGGCGTTGGATTTCACGCCGGTCGCCACGACCACCAGAGCTGCGGGCACCTGTTCACCGCTGTCCAGGACAACCTGCAGGCCGCCGCCGTCCGCCGCCTTGATCTCGGTGACCTTGGTCGAGGTCAGGACGCTCGTCCCCTTGTCTTCGCACCACCGCTTGATCATGGCGCCGCCGGTCTGGTCCATCATGCGCGGCAGCATGCGGTCTTCCATTTCGACGACGGTCAGCTTCACGTCCCGGGCCAGGAGACTTTCCAGGATGATGCAGCCGATGAAACCGGCCCCCATCAGGACCACGCTGGCGCCCGGATCCGCGAGGTCCGCCATTTGGCGGGCGTCCTCGAGCGTCCAACAGTGATGCACCCCCGGGAGGTCCAGTCCGGGCACCGGCGGCCGCACGGGGCTGGCGCCCGTCGCCAGCAGAAGCTGGTCGTAGGGCAGGGCCGAGCCGTCGGCCAGGACCAGGCTGTTGGCGCCGGTGTCGACCTTGCTGACCGCAGCCTGGCGGACCTCGATCCCCAGTTTGGCGTAATGGTCCTGGGCCTTGCGCAGATGGGTCCCGGATTCCTCTATGCCCCCGGTCAGGTAGTAGGGGATGGCCATCCGCGAATAGGGCGGCTCGGGTTCTCCTCCAAGGAGGACGATCTCTCCGTCCGCGTCCTGCTGGCGCAGCGTTTCCGCCGCGATTACACCGGCCGGGCCGGCACCGACTATGACGTAACGGGCCATGTGTTTCCGCTCCCCGAAATGCGGTCCCGATTCCGGGACCCGGACAGCAGACCGCAAGACGCCGATCTTGGGATGATGCCTAGGCGACTGCGCTGTCCATGGTATCGACCAACCGTTTCGGGAATGAGACGAGACCCGATCGCCCGCAGGGACGATCGGGTCTCCCTCGATCCCGCTAGAGCGCGGCTAGAGCCCCAGGCGCTCCACGGTCTGGTTGCTGGGTACGCCCTCCGTCGTCCAGCCGCGAAGCTGGTAATATTCCGGCAGCATCTCGCCCAGTCCATTGACCTTGCCCTCGGCGGGTCCGGACTTCGCCGCATCCTTCAGGAGACGCGCGGGCAGGTTGTCGTCCTTGCCCGTGAAGCCGGCGGCCAGGTTGAACTGGCGCTCCAGGTTCCAGATCCGCTCGCCCACCTCGAGCAGCTTCTCGACCGACCACTCGCCCTCGCAGGCCGAATCGAGCTGGGGCGCGACGTCCTCCAGGGTCCAGGCAAAGGAGGTGAAGATGCACAGGCCCGCGGAGTCGAAGGCCGCCGTTGCGTCCTGGAAGGCCTTCACCAGGCCCGCCTTGCCTTCCGTAGCCAAGGGGTCCGTCTTCTCCGGAATGCCCAGGATCTCCGAAGCGACGGTGTAGCCGCGCAGGTGGCAGGCGCCGCGGTTGGAGGTCGCATAGGCCAGCCCCATGCCCTGGATGCCGCGTGAATCGTAGGCCGGGAACTCCTGGCCCTTGACCGACATCGACATCTCCGGATGGCCGTACTTCTCGCACAGCCGCTTGGAGCCCAGGCCGATTTCAGCCCCGAAGCCCTCGCCGCGCCCGGTCTGTTCGGCCAGCTCGGTGAGCGCCTTGGTGTTGCCGAACTTGAGCTCGATACCGCCGGTCTCCTTGGTGGTGATGGCGCCCGTCTCGAACAGCTCCATGGCCGCCCCGACGGTCGCGCCGAAGGTGATCGGATCGTAGCCCTGCTCGTTGCAGATGAAGTTCGCGAAAGTCAGCGCGTCGATGTCGTCCACGCCCGTGGCCGCTCCCAGCGCCCAGGCCGCCTCGTACTCCAGGCCACCAGAGGCCTTCTGATATTGGGGACGGTCGACCACCGTGTAGTGGGTGCGCTCGATCTGCGAGATGCGCCCGCAGGCGATCGTGCAGCCGAAACAGGCGCCGTTGGTGATCAGGTTCGACTTGCCGTCGCTCGCCCGCTTCTCGTGCATCTTCTCGGCGGAGATGTCGCCCGCGCCCTCGAACTGCACGTCGCGATGGTTGCGTGTCGGCAGCGCGCCGACCTCGTTGATCACGTTCATCAGCACCTGGGTGCCGTAGGTCGGCAGGCCCTGGCCGGTGACCGCATTTTCGGCGAGGATGGCCTTGCCGTTCGCGGTGGCCGTCATGAACGCGCCGATGTCCTTGACCTTGACACCGAGGGTGCCGCGGATCGCCACCGCCTTGAGGTTCTTGGATCCCATCACGGTTCCGACGCCCGAGCGGCCGGCCGCGCGGTGCATGTCGTTGACCACGCAGGCGAATTTCACGCCTTTCTCGCCCGAGACGCCGATCGAGGCGACCCGGATCATCGGGTCCTGGTGCTTCTTTTTGATATTCTCCTCGGTGTCCCAGACCGAGGTGCCCCAGAATTCACCCGCGTCGAGGAGCTCGGCCTTGTCGTCTTGCACGAAGAGATAGACCGGCTTGGCCGACTTGCCCTCGAAGATGATCATGTCCCAGCCGGCGTTCTTCATCTCGTTGCCGAAGAATCCGCCCGAGTTGGAGCAGGCGATCGCCCCGGTGAGCGCCCCTTTGGTCACCACCGAGTAACGGCCGGCCGTCGAGGCGCAGGTGCCCGTCAAGGGGCCGGTCGTCATGATCAGCTTGTTGTCAGGGGAGAGCGGGTCGACCTTCGGGTCGATCTCTTCCGTCAGGTACTTCGTCGCCAAGCCGCGTTGACCCAGGTACCTTTGCGCCCAGTCCATGTTGAGTGGTTCGGATGTACAGGTCCCCTTCGTCAGGTCGACCCGCAGCAGCTTTCTCGCCCATGCCATGTCGGTTCCTCCCTACGCTTCGGCGCGCGTGCCGGAGTCGGTCTTCGACGCCCAGTCGCGCATTCTTTCCAAGCCCGTCCAGTCCGCGTCGATGAAGGTGATTGCGCTCGTCGGGCAGGCCTTGGCGCATTCCGGATCGCCGCCGCAGAGGTCGCATTTGAGGACCTTCCCGGTGGTCTGGTTGTAGTTGATGGTCCCGAAGGGACAGGCGATCGTGCACACCTTGCACCCGACGCAGAGCGCGTCGGAGACAACCTTCGCGCCGGTCAGGGTATCGACGGAGATGGCGTCCACCGGACAGGCCTTCATGCACCAGGCCTCCGCGCACTGGGTGCAGGTGTAGGGCACGAAACGCCCTTCGGCGTGGAAATCGAACACCTTGATCCGCGACTTGGCCGGATTGAAAGCGCCCTCGTTGTCCAGGGAGCAGGCCATCTCGCATTGGAGACACCCGGTACATTTTCCTGGATCAATGTGCAGTGATTTTTGCATCAGCCTCTTCCCCGTGTTCATTTTTCTCCAGCGATCATAGGACAATCGGCGGTGATTTCAACTGACAACGATGCGCGGTCAGCCAAGGCCGAAGATCGCGAGCAGGATCAGGACGGCGAGGATGGTTCCGGCGACCCAGACGCCGATCCGGGCGCCGGCGCCGACATCCGCGTCGCTCGGCCGTGCCGGCGCCAGCTCGACCGCGGCCTCCGCGGGCGCCGCCACAGCCTCGGCCGGCGCGCCGATCGCCTCGACCAGCCGGCCGAAGAAGTCGTCGGCCATCTTCTTGGCCGTGCCGGCGATCAGGCGCTGGCCGATCTGGGCCAGCTTGCCGCCGACCTGGGCGTCGATCTCGTAGGCGAGCATCGTGGCGCCGCCATCCTCGGCCAGGGTTACCATGGCGCCGCCCTTGGCAAAACCCGCCGCGCCGCCCTTGCCCTCGCCGGAAATCCTGTAGCTCTCGGGGGGGTTGAGGTCGCTCAGCGACACCGCGCCGGCGAACTTGGCCGAGACGGGGCCGACCTTGGCCTTGACCTTGGCGGTGAACTCGCTCTCCGAGGTCTGTTCCAGTTCCTCGCAACCCGGGATGCAGCGTTTCAGCACGTCCGGGTCGATGAGGGCCGCCCAGACCGTCTCGCGCGGTGCCTCGATGCGGTATTCGCCGGTCATCTGCATGGCGGTTGCTCTCCCGTAAAAGCTTGGTCGAAGGTGGCGGTTCACCCGCCCAGGAACAGCCGCCCGACCTCCGGGTTTTCAAGGAGTTCCTTGCCCGGGCCGGCCATGGCGAGCTGGCCCGAGACCAGGACGTAGCCGATATCGGCGAACTCGAGGCCCTTCTTGGCGTTCTGCTCGACCATGATGATCGTCTTGCCCTCGACGTTCTGCAGGTCGTCGAGGATCTCGAAGACCATGTCGATGAAGCGCGGCTCCAGGCCAATCGAGGGTTCGTCGACCAGCAGCACCTCGGGTTCCATCACCAGGGCGCGGGAGATTTCGAGCAGCCGCCGTTCGCCGCCGGACAGGACCCGTGCCGGGTGCGTGCGCCGTTCGGCCAGGCGGCTGTACTTGGCGAAAATCTCCTCGGCCCTGGCCTTGGCCTGGGCCGGCTTCTCCATGAGGTAGCCGCCCATCCAGAGGTTCTCCTCCACCGTCATACCGGGGAAGACCGACTTGTCCTGGAGGATGTAGGCCACACCGGCCTGCCGCAGCTTGGCGTTGGACGACATCCGGGTGACGTCCCGCCCGCCGACCGAGATCGCGCCGCCGTAGATGTTGGTGAAGCCGAATATGGAGTGCAGGATCGTCGACTTGCCGGCGCCGTTCGGTCCGATCAGGCACAAGGACTTGCCGCGGCCGACCTGCAGATTGAAATCGTGCAGGATCTCCATCTTGCCGTAGCCGGCGCTCAGGTGCTCGATCTTTACATAGGGCTCGGGCCCGCCCAGTTCGGCGATGCGCTCGAGCGCGACGCCGGCCTCGGCCAAGGCGGCCGCCTGACGGTTGACTTCTTCGACCGAGATGACCGTGTCGACCGTGCCGCCGTGGTAGCCGACCGATTTGCCCTGGTTCTTTTCCGCCGTGTCTTCGTTCTCGGCCATCAGTGCGCCCCCAGGTAGGCGTCGATCACGCGCTTATCTTTCTGGATCTTCTCCGGCGACCCCTCGGCGAGAAGCTCGCTGTGCGCCAGGCAGTAGATGTTCTCGGCCAGGTTCATGATCACCCGCATGTTGTGCTCTATGACGAAGAGGGTGATGCCGAACTCGGTGTTGGCCCGTTTCAGACGGTCGATCAGACCGTTGATCAGCGTCGGGTTGATGCCCGCCGTGGGCTCGTCGAGCAGCAGGATCCGGGGCTGGTTCATCAAGGCCATGGCGAACTCGAGCAGCTTTTGCTGCCCGAAAGACAGGTCGCCGGCCAGCAGCTTGCGCTTGGCGTAGAGACCGACGAACTCGAGCAGGTGCTCGGCCTTCTCGAGCTCCTGGGCGGAGTGGTCGCCGAAGATCTCGATAAGTCCCATGCTCCGGTGCGGCACGGAAATGAGCATGTTCTTGATGCAGTTCATTTTGCCGTAGATACGGGTCTGCTGGAAGGTCCGCAGCAGGCCGAGCCGCGCGATTTGCGGCACCCTCAGCTTCGAGATCTCCTTGCCTTCGAACTTGATGGAGCCTTCGTCGATCGGATGATAGCCGACGATCGAGTTGAACAGAGTTGTCTTGCCCGAGCCGTTGGGTCCGATCAAGCCGGTGATCTTTCCCTTGGCGACGTCCAAGCTGATGCTCCGGTTGGCCTGGACGCCGCCGAAGGCCTTGGAGACGTTCCGGACTTCGATCATCGCCGCCATCACGCCGCCTCCCGGTCGCCTTCCGCGGAGTCCTCTTCGACTTCGATGCCGAACAGCTCGGGCCATTTGTCCTGGGCCCAGCCCATGATGCCCTGCTGGAAGAAGACAACGGTGACGACGATCAGGAGACCGAGCGCGACCCACTGCCAACCGAGGAAATACTTCCAGGTCGCTTCCTTGATGACATGGTAGAGAACCGCGCCGATAACCGGCCCCCAGAGCGTGCCCTTGCCGCCCAGCAATGCCATGACGACCATCGGGATGCCGAAGACCACCGTGGCGAAGGCGACCTCCAGCGGCTCGATGAAGATGTTGTAATTGCCGAACAGCGAGCCGCAGATACCCAGGAAGAAGGCCGACAGGGACCAGGTGATGGTCTTGTAGCGCATGGTGCGAATACCCATCGCCTCGGCTTTTTCCTCGTCGTCGCGGATTGCGTTGATCGCCAGCCCGAACCGGGTCCCGTATAGCCAGCGGAAGAAGAAGAACGACAGCACGGCGGCGATGAAGAAGGCGAAATAGAAGAACCGCTCGCCCACCTCCGGTTCGCCCGGAAACACGGGAAGCGAGATGCCGCTGCCCGCGCCGACATACTCCCACGCACCGACAAGCTCGCCCGCCGCCAGCGCGATGCCCAGCGTGCCGATCGCGAAATAGGGCCCGCGCAGGCCGAAGACGACCCAGCTCAGCGCCACCGCCAGCGCGACCGATCCGAGCGCCGCCACGATCGTGCCCAGCACCAGGCCGACGTGATACTGAGCCTGTGTGAAGTCCACCTTGATGGCGCCGTAGGCGGCCGTGTATTCGGCGACGTCGTAGTGCAGGCCGATCTGTACCACGGCACTGATGTACATGCCGGCGCCGAAGAAGAAGATGTTGCCCAGCGAGTTGTAGCCCATCTGGCCGCCCATGGCGTCCCAGGTAATGGCGAAAAGCACCATCACCCACAGGACCGTGAGCTGCGAAATGTAGTTGTCGAAGACGAACGGCGCGACAAGCGACGCAATGGCGATGCCGCCATAAAGGCCGAGGGTTCTCCGGCTTATGCTCATTGCACCACCTGCCTGTGCCGGGCCTGCATGATCTGGCGAATGATGAGCACCACGATCAGCAGGCCGACGACGATCGCCTGCTGGAATTCGGTGCCGAAACCGAAGCCGCCGTATTGCTCCAGTACGCCGAGGCCCAGCGCAGAGACGATGACGCCGGGCAGGTTTCCGAGGCCGGCCGCCACGACGATGACGAAGGAACGGATAGAGTGCCCAATTCCATAGAAAGGCTGGATGACCCAGATCATCGAGATGAGCACCCCGGCCACGCCGCAGATCGCGGCGTTCAGCGAATAGGTGAAGGCATAGACCCGATCGGTATCGAT
>CAMYMY010000008.1 GCA_947259625.1 uncultured Kiloniellales bacterium
CGGGCGGGCTGAACGCTGCCTACAAGCCGGGCGACGTCCGGGACCTGGTGGAGAACGCGGAGCACTTGGAACGCGACTACGGCTATCGGGAGCTGCGCGCCGTTTCGCGCGCGGAGATGGCTGAGATGCTGGGCACCACGATCTACCATGGCGGCACGTTGGACCAGGGGGCCGGGCACCTGCACCCGCTCAACTATGCGCTCGGCCTGGCACGGGCGGCGGCCGAGGCCGGCGCAAGGCTGTTCGAAAACAGCCGCGTGACCGGCGCCGGCGGGCCGAGCGCCGTCACAACGGCCCGGGGCCGCGTCAAGGCGCGCTACCTGGTGCTGGCCTGCAACGGCTATCTGGGCGGGCTCGAGCCGCGCATCGCCGGCAATATCATGCCGATCAACAACTTCATGCTGGCCACCGCGCCCTTGGGCGAAGAGGGCGCCCGCGCGCTGATCCGCGACGACGTGGCGGTCTCGGACACCAAGTTCGTGGTCGACTACTACCGGCTCTCGGCCGACCGGCGCCTGCTGTTCGGCGGCGGCGAGACCTACTCCAGCCGCTTCCCGCGCGACCTCAAGGGCTTCGTGCGCAAATACATGCTGCGCGTCTACCCGCAGCTGGCCGAGACGGCGATCGACTACGCCTGGGGCGGCACGCTGGCGATCACGCTCAACCGCCTGCCCTGTTTCGGGCGGATCGCGCCGGACACCTTCTACGCCCAGGGCTATTCGGGACAGGGCGTGGCGCTGACCTCCTTGGCCGGCAAGCTGATCGCCGAGGCGGTGGCCGGCACCGCCGAGCGCTTCGACGTCTTCGCCCGGATCCCCAAGCCGAGCTTTCCCGGCGGCACCCTGCTGCGCTGGCCCGGCCTGGTCGCCGGCATGCTCTACTACAGCCTGCGCGACAAGCTCTGAGGAGCGGCCCCCGCCCGCCGGGCGCAAACAGAAACCCCGCCGAATCCGGGCGGATCAGGCGGGGCCAAGTTCGGACCGCCAGGCTGCAGGCCACATGGCGGTCCGGAAGCGGAGAGAGGCACGTCGCTTCCTGTAAGACCGGGATAGCGCGATCCGCAGGCGAAGAATGTGAGGTTTGTCACAAATGCCGTGGAATTCGACCGGCGCGGGGGCTCCAAATAACCCGGGGTCGGCGTGTCAGGTCTTCCCGCCGGTCTTCGCCCGGCTCGTCGTTTCGCGCAGCTTCTCCAGCAGGCTCTCCACCCGCCCTCCCGCGTTGGTGATCACCGTGGAGAACTCGGCCCGGTATGTCACGGCCAGGCTGACCCCCTCGACCTCGATGTCGAGGATGCGCCAGGCGCCGGCCTTGTTCCGCAGCCGCCAATCGACCTTGACCGCGGGCGCCTCGGGACGCTGGATCTGGCTGCTTACCATGACGCCCGTCTTGCCCAGCGGGCGCACGGCGCCGACCGCCAAGGTCTCGCCCGAATAGCCGTTGAGCCGTCGCGAGTAGCTCTCGATGATGAAATCTTCGAAAAGCCCCCGATATTCGTGCTTTTCCGGCTTGGTCGCCACGCGCCAATAACGACCCAGCACGAAACGGCTGATCGCGTCGACGTCGAACCCGGTCGTGAACAGCCGCCTGAACTCGACCTCGCGCTGTTTCTCGGTCAGCCCAGTGTCGGCCAGCACGCCGACCGCCTCGCTGCTGAATTCGCGCAGGAAGGCGGCCGGGTCGTCCTTCGAGGCGCCGGACTCCGCTCGGAGCTCGCCGGCTGCGAAAATAAAAATAGCCATGATTGCCGCAAACGGCGCCCGGCGGCCGACCACGGCAGACACGGCCAAGCAGCTATCGACCATTCGGTTTCCCCTCCGCTGCGTTCACGGCGCCCGATTTTGGCGCCGCTTGGTTTTGGCGGTACTTTTCTTGCCCCGGCCGCGCGGGTGTCCGAACCCAAATGCCACTAGCGGCTCGGATCGCGCAACCAGCTCAGGAACCACCTATTACTACGATCATAAGGGAATACCAGATGAAATTCACCCCCTCGCGGCGGGTGCGGGCGACGTCAGTTCCCCGGCGTTTCGTCCCGGGCGACGGCGATCACGAACAGACGCGTGAAGGGAAAGAGGGTGCGCCCGTCGTCCGGCCGCCGGGGATAGGCGGCGCGCAGCCGTTCGGCGTAGCGCGCCTCGAAGGCGCCGAGCAATTCGGCGTCCACCGTCTCGATCACCGGCCGGAGGGCGGTGCCCCTGACCCAGTTCAGCACCGCGTCTTCGCCCTCCAGGACCTGGAGATATTCGGTCTCCCAGATGTCGATGGACGATGCGGAGCCGCTCAGCAGGCCATAGTAGAAGGCCGGCTCGCCGACCGGATCTTCCTGCAGAACGTTCGCCAGCTGCGCCGCCCAGGGGCCCGAGGCGGCCGTATCGCGCAACAGCACGTGGGACGGCGCCGCGAAGTTTCTGGGCATTTGAACGGCGAGCACGCCGCCCGGCCGCAAGAAGGCCATCAGTCGCGGGAAGAGGACGTCGTGGTGGTCGAGCCAGTGCAGCGTCGCGTTCGAGTACAGCAGGTCGAAACGCCGGTTCGGCGTCCAATCCGCCAGGTCCGCCTCGACCCAGCCGGCGTCAGGTCCGTCCCGGCGCGCCTTGGCGAGCATCTCCGATGAACGATCGACCCCGGTAAGTTCGGCCAGGGGCCAGCGGTCGGCGAGCAGCCTGGTGGCGTTCCCGGGTCCGCAGCCGAGGTCGACGATCGAGTCCGGAGCGGTGAGCGGCACGCGCGCTAGCAGTTCCGCCGCCGGCCGCAGCCGCTGGGCGCCGAAGCGCAGATAGCATGACGGATCCCAAGCCATGGCGGCAATGGTGCCACACTCCGTGGCCGGGTGTCCCGCAACTTGGACCTTCGCGGTGACGCGGGGGTCTCCCGCGTCACCCGCTTCACGCTGCGACCGAGGCCTCGTGGGCCGCGGTCTTCGGCGGCAGGTCGCACAGCATGTGGCCGTGACCCCAATCCGTCTGGAGGTACTGCTCGCCCCCGGTCGCGGCCTTCAGCCTCTTGCGCAGCTTGCAGATGAAGACGTCGATGATCTTGAGATCGGGCTCGTCGACCCCGCCATAGAGGTGGTCGAGAAAGGTCGTCTTGTCGAGCGTCCGCCCCTTGTGCAGCGAGAGCAGCTCGAGGATCGCGTACTCCTTGGGCGGCAGCGGCAAATGCCGGTCGTCCACCTTGGCGACGCGCGCCGTCAAATCCACCGACAGTCTGCCGGTGCGGATGACCGGGTCGCCGTGGCCCCTGGCGCGCCGCACGATGGCCCGAATCCGGGCGATCAGCTCTCGCATTTGAAAGGGCTTCGTCAGGTAGTCGTCGGCCCCCATTTTCAGGGCTTTGATCTTGCCGTCCATCTCCGCGCAGCCCGAAACGATCACGACCGGTGTCCTGACCCCGCCGCGGCGAAGCCGGCGCAACACGTCAAATCCATGGCTGTCGGGCAGCGTGAGGTCGAGGAGGATGACGTCGTAGTCGTAGATCCGGGCGATCTCGGTCCCCTCCTCGCCCGTGTCGGCCGTGTCGCAGATGATGTGCGCCGAGTTCAGCATCTTCTGGATGCTCGTTGCCAGCAAGGCATTGTCTTCGATGAGTAGTGTGCGCACGGCCACCTCCTGATCCGGGTTCAACGAGAGTTCCTCGCCGCACCCTGAGACCCTGACAGCCCCGCTCCGCTTTCGTGTCGGCTCTCGAGTCCTCCTTGGCCGGAATACCGCGGTCCCGGACCGGGTCGTCAGCCAGGAAGATCCATCGCCCGTTAACCATAGACAATTCGGAATACTACGTAAGGGATCGCGCATACGGGAGGTTGCGTACGATGGTCCTTGGCACGGAAAGTCCGACTCTTCCTGTCAAACGACTGAAGAAGAAAGCGGAATCGTTCCGTGCCCGTTCGGGGCTGCCGCGCGGCCGGGCCCGCGTTGTGTGTTCGCGTCACCTGACGGCTCGGCCACGGCGAAGCGTCATGCGACCCGTCCCCGAACTTCGCGGCCGCCAAGAGGTAGTTAATACTTTTCAACTAGGCTTTATAGGCCAACCACTCTGTCAGATAGCCAAGTTGTTCCTATGTCCGTTATACGAAATACGGCCCTGCCGCTGGAGGAAGCGGTTTCAGATCCCCTGGGGGTCCTGGCTGCGTTCAGCCGGGATCTAGCGGTATCGCTGGATCTGGAAGGTCCCCTATCGTCGCTGCTGGCGGGCATTCTCCGGGCTGTCGACGCCAAGGCGGCCGGACTGTTTCTCACCGCGGACGACGGGGCCCTGCTCTGCCGAGGCTCCATGGGGACTATCGGCGGTCTCGTCCCCCAGGACGACCCTCTATTCGCCCGCTGTCTCGAGCACGGCACCGTCGAGTGCGACTATCAGGACCCGCTACGCTGCGGCGACACCGCCTGGCATTCGCTTCTCTGCGCACCGCTCACCCTGAACGGCAACCGTCTGGGGGTACTGGCGGTGGCGAACAAGCGTAACGGAGCCTTCACGCCCAGCGAGTCCGGACTTCTCGAGGCCGCGGCGGGCGCGGCCGCGCTCGCCATTTCGAACGATCGCTTGACGTATGCGCTGGACTGCCAGAAGGGAGTCGGTCGCGATCTGGAACTCGCGGCGGAGATCCAACGCAACCTTCTGCCGCATGCCGATCCGGCCGGATTCCCGGTGATCGGCCTCAACCGGCCCGCCCGCCTGGTGTCCGGAGATTTCTTCGATTTCTTTCCTCTCGACGAGCGGCGCATCCCCTTCGCGCTGGCCGACGTGTCGGGCAAGGGCATGAACGCCGCCCTGCTGATGGCCAAGTCGGCCGGCCTGTTCCGCTGCCTGGCCAAGACCTACGACGACCCTGCGGACCTCCTGGCGGCGATCAATCGCGAAACCTGCGAGACGGCGAGCCGCGGCATGTTCGTGACCATGGTGGCCGGCATCTACGACCAGGAGACGGGCGCTCTCTGGTTTGCCAATGCCGGCCACGAGCCGCCCTTGCTGCGCGCGCCCGACCGAAGCTACCGGTCCTTCCCGGCCGAGGCGCCGCCGCTCGGGATATTGCCGGACCTCACCTTCGAGACCCATGAGATCGAGCTGGCCGGCGGCGAGTTCTACATCTTCACCGACGGCCTCACCGAGTACCGCTACGGCGAACAGGAGGCGCTTGGCGTCGAAGGCCTGATCCAGCTGGTCGAAAGCCACGCAGACCTGCCTCTCGCGGAGCGGCTGAACGCCCTGTTGGCGGAATTGGATCATGAAGGTTGGGAAGCCCGGGACGACCTCACCGTGCTCGCCATCGACGATGCCTGGGTCGGCCGCCATGACTAGTACGGCGCCCTTTGACGACACCCTGGAGCCCGCCCCGCTCGAGCTGTTGTTCGAGCAACGCTTTGCCGCCAGGCTCGAGGTGCTCAAGAAGGTCCGTGCCAGCGTGTTGGCCGGGGCCCGGCACTGCGGTTTCGGCGAGACGGAAGCCCGGGACATCGTCCTTGCGCTCGACGAGGCCTGCAAGAACATCCTCGTTCATGCCTATCGGAACGACGAGGATGGCGAGATCGTGCTTGCCGTCTTCCGTTGTCAGGCCGGCATGGTCCTGCTGCTGCGCGATTTCGCGCCGCCGATGGATCCAACGGGGATCAAGCCGCGCGATCTGAGCGACGTGAGGCCGGGCCAGCTCGGCACCCATTTCATCCACTCGATCATGGACAGCGTCGAATACAAGCCGGCCCCGGACGGCCAAGGCAACCTCTTGCGATTGATGAAACGGTTGGAGTGACCCGGAATGCGTGACGAAGTAAGCGAAATCGACGGCAAGGTCGTCGTCAAGCTGTCGGGCGACGTGGACCTGGAGCATTGCACCACGGTGCGCGGCCTGCTGCTCGATGGCGTGTCCCTTGGCAAGGACCTGCTGGTCGACCTCTCGGACGTGTCCTACCTGGACAGTTCCGGGATCGCGAGCCTGGTCGAGGCCATGCAGATCGCGGCGAGGAACGGGACCGCGCTCAAGCTGTTCTCGGCCAGCGTCCAGGCGATGCGCGTTTTCGAGCTGGCGCGGTTGGACAAGGTCTTCGCGATCCATCCCGATCTCGATGCGGCGCTGGCGTCCTAGAACCGAAGGGGCGCCTCAGCGTGCTGCGAGGGATCGAGGACCTGGGCCGCGGCGCCGTCCGGAGCCTGGATGAGATCGGTTATTCCGCGGCCCTGCTGGGCGAGTCGCTGCGCTGGATCTTCGCCGGCCGGCGCTGGCGGCAGCCGGTGCGCCTGGCCGCCGTGGCGGCCCAGATGACGGAAATGGGCATTCTGGCGCTGCCGATCGCCACGCTGCTTTCGGCCACGGTCGGTCTCATGCTGGCTATTCAAAGCCTCTATTCGCTGGGCCTGTTCGGCGCGGAGTCCCTGGCCCATGTGGGGATCGCCCTGTCGGTCACGCGGGAGTTTTCGCCCCTGATCATGGGCATCCTGGTCGCCGGGCGTTCCGGCTCCGCCCTGGCGGCGCGCCTCGCCACGATGTCGATCAACCAGGAGCTCGACGCCCTCAAGGTGATCGGCATCGATCCCGTGCGCTTCCTGGTCGCCCCTGCGCTGCTTGCCTTGGTGGTCATGCTTCCGGTGCTGACCATGTGGGCGAACCTCGTGGCCCTGGCAGCCGCCGGCTTCTACGTGTCCGCGGCGCTCGACCTTTCCATGGCGGCCTATCTCTCGGGAACCATCGCGGTGCTCTCGCCCGGCGACCTCTGGCACGGTTTGGGCAAGAGCGCCCTGTTCGCCGTCTTGATCGTGCTGGTCGGCGTGGTCAACGGCTCCCTGGTCGCGGGCGGCGCGGAAGGCGTCGGCAGGGCCACAACGCGGTCGGTGGTGCAGGGCATTTCGGCGATCGTCGTGACCGACATGATCTTCGCCTTCGTGGTGACCCAGTAGAATGAGCGCGCCTGGCTCCCGGTGTCCCGGCCCCCGGTCGGCGGCCGTGCCCGAGGGCGCCGCGGTCGTAGAGGTGCGCCATCTGGACGCGCATTACGGGCCGGTGCAGGTCCTGTTCGACGTGAACCTGACCGTGCAGGCCGGCGAGGTCATGGTGATCATGGGCGGCAGTGGGTCGGGCAAGAGCACGCTCCTGCGCCATCTGCTGGGGCTCGAATCCCCGAGCGCCGGCAATTTGACCGTACTCGGCCGGAATATGACCCGGCTCGACCCCTTGGAGTTGGCCGGCCTGCGCCGTCAGATCGGTGTGGCCTTCCAGGGCGGCGCCCTGTTCAGCTCCATGACCGTGGCCGAGAACGTGAAGCTGCCGTTGCGCGAACACGCCCAACTGGACGAGACGACGATGGACATCATCGCGCGCTTGAAGCTGGAGGTGGTCGATCTGGCCGGCACCGGCGATCTCATGCCGTCGGAACTGTCGGGCGGCATGCTGAAACGCGCCGCGGTCGCGCGCGCCATCGTGCTGGATCCCAAGCTGCTGTTCTTCGACGAACCTTCGGCGGGACTCGACCCGGCTGTCGCTGCCGCGTTCGACTATCTCATCCTCCGCCTGCGCCAAGCCATGGACATGACCATCGTCGTGGTCACCCACGAGATGGAAAGCGCATTCAAGATCGCGGACCGGATCACGGTCCTGGACCGGGGCCGTGTGCTGGCCGTCGATTCGGTCGAGGGCCTGCGCGGAAACCCGAGTCGGCGCATCCAGAACCTGCTGAACCGCCGCCCCGAGGATCCCGAGGTCGACCCGGCCGGGTACCTGCGCCGGTTGGCGGGAGGGGCATAGTACCGATGGGGCGGAATAGGCCAGGAGCCGGGCATTGGTGAGGATATGCGGAAGCACGACCTGAACTACCTCGCCGTCGGCGGGTTTGTCGCCGCCATGGTCTTGGCGGCGGTGGTCTCGGGCGCGCTGCTCGCCGGGCGGATGGGCGCGCGGGACGCCTATTTCACGGTGCTGGACAATGTGGCCGACGTGAATTTCGGGACCCAGGTGCGCTACGACGGCTATGCCGTCGGCCAAGTCGAAGAAATCGCGCCGATTGCGGAGGGCGCGCGCATGCGCTTTCGCCTGAGGCTCAGCATCGACGAGGGCTGGCGAATCCCGGCCGACAGCACCGCACGAATCGGCAGCACGAACTTCCTGTCCGCCAAGACCGTGGATATAGAAGGCGGCCGCTCGGAGACGGCGGTCCCGAGCGGCGGCGAGATCCCGAGCGGGGCGCCGAGCGATGTCTTCGCCGCCATGGCGGCAGCCGCGGCGGAGCTCGGCGACTTGAGCCGCGACGGCGTCAGGCCGCTGTTCGGCAGGATCGAGGGCCTCGTGGAGCGCACCGGTCAGACGCTCGACGAAGACCTGCCGCGATTGCTCGGAACTGTGAATTCGCTTGCCCTGGTGGTCGAGCGCCGCGTGCCGGCGGTGCTCGACCAGGTCGCCGTCGTGGTCGCGCGGCTGGACTCGAGCGCGGCAGCCGTGCAGCAGGTCCTCTCCGGCAAGAACGCCGCCGCGGTCGAAAGCCTCATCGGGAACGCCGAGGAAAGCTCGCGAAACTTCGCGACGGCCAGCCGGCAGCTGACCAGGAGCGTGGCCGAGATCGAGCAACTGGTTGCCAACCTCGACGGGCTGGTGGACGACAACCGGGACGATGTTCAACTGTCATTGACGGATGCCCGGTACACCCTGGACGCCATTGCGCGGAACATCGATACGCTGGTTCACAATCTCGAAGGGGCGACGCGCAATATGAACGAGTTCAGCCGGCTCATCAGGCAGAACCCCGGTCTGTTGCTGAACGGCACGCCGCGCGAGGAGGTCTCGTCCCAGCCCGAAACCGGCAGCGGCGTGGTCCAATGATGCGGCTCGTCCTCCTGACGCTCGCCGCCTCGGCACTGGCCGGTTGCCTGGGCTCGGCCCCGCCGCTCCCGCGCGATCACTATTACAGAATCCTGATAACGGCCCCGCCAGCCGGGTCGGTGGATCGGCATCTGCCCGGCATCGTTTCGGTGTCGCCCCTGGACGCCGACGGGCTTCTGCGCGAACGGCCGCTGCTGTTCAGTGCCTCGGGGCAGCCCCACGAAATGCAGCAGCACGACTACCACTACTGGACCGATCCGCCGACCCGGTTGCTGCAGGGACAGTTGGTCGACTACCTCCGGCAGGGCAGGATCGCCCAATCGGTAGTCACGCCGGACATGCGGGTCCGGCCGGATTTCGAGGTCAGAGGCCGTATAAAGCGCCTCGAGCGGCTGCTCGGTGGCGGCGCGCCCCGCGTCTTTGTCGAACTCGAGCTGGCCCTGATCGGCTTGGCCGACGACCGCTTGTTGGTGCTCCAGAGCTACGCCGTCGAACGGCCCAGCAGGGCGGACAGCGTCGACGCCTCGGTCGTGGCCTTGAATCTGGCCGTCGCCGAGATCTTCGACCGCTTCCTGGCCGACGCCCGGCGCACGGCCTTGGCCGTCAGGCCGGCCGCACGCTGACCGGGCCTGCCGCTGCGAATACCAAAGGCCCTGCGGTCAAACGGGCCAATATCTAGGACCATTGGTATAAGCCCTCGATGCTAAGCGAAAGCCGGGACTTCAGGTCCCGACGCACTCGGCGATGATCACAGGCGCCGGCACCAGGATCCTGTTGGTCGACTCCTCGACCGAGAAAATCCGTGCCCGGTCGTCGGCCCGGTGCGCGGACTTCACCATCTGCTGCGCCGCCTGTCGGCAGGCCGCCATGGACGAGAACTCGATTTCGCGGATCTGGACCGTCTGATCGGGACCTAGGGAGGCACCCTGAACAGTCCCCGCCGTCACAATGAGAATCAGTAAAGCCTTCATAGCTCTTCCCTTTCACAGCCTTCCTAGCCATCGGAACCAATCGAGTATAACGCGATCCTGCCGGCCGTGTCATCGGCTCAAGCGCGTTGGTGGGGTCGCGTCCCCCGGCGGCCCCGGGTCGTCCCGGGGCTTCGCCCCCTCCCGCCGCGCCCGGCGGCCGTTCGATCACGCCGGGGCCGCGTCGCCACTCGCGCAGAACCTGCCGGGCGAATTGGTCGGTAATTCGGTCGTAGAAGGCCGCCGCCCGCGCCAAACGCTTCCAGCCGAGATCTTGCTACGGTCCCGACGAGGTCGGATCGAGCGGCAGTCGTAGCGTTACGCGCGAGCCCTCGCCGGGCTGGCTTGAAATGACGATGTCGCCGCCCATCGCGCGGGCCAGATTGCGCGATATCGACAGGCCGAGGCCGCTGCCCGGCCGCTCGAGGTTCTTTTGGGGCGCCCGGTAGGATCTCTCGAAGACCCGCTCCTGCTCCTTCGGGTCGATCCCGACACCGGTATCCCAGACGATCAGGTCGAGTGTTGCCTTGTCGGGGGCCTGCCACTCGACACCGACCGTGCCCCCGGACGGCGTGAACTTGATCGCATTGGTAAGCAGATTCAACAGGATCTGCCGCAACGCGCGGCGCTCGCCGTTCACCCAGGGCGTGTCGGACGCCAAGCCGTTGACCAGAAGCACCTCGGCTTCCTGCGCCTTGTCTTCGAGCATGCGCAGCGCGCTGGCGACGATCGGCTCTACGTCCAGTCGTTCGGCTTGCAGGCTCTTGTGACCGCTATCGATCCTGGCGAGGTCGATCAGGTCGTTGATCACCTCGAGCAGGTGCAGGCCGCTCTCGTGGATATTGCGTGCGTAGTCCTGGTAGCGGTTCCAGTCGTCTCCCAGCTGGCGCTCCTTGATCACCTCGGCAAAGCCGATGATGGCATTGAGCGGCGTGCGCAGTTCGTGCGCGATTCCGGCCAGACGGACTTGAAGCGATTCGTCCCCGGCTTTGGAGATCTCCCATTCGAGCTGGTCCTTCTGGACCAGTGCGGCCTCGAGCATTTCCAAGAGCTGCCCGGCGGTCTCGGCGTCCTCGGTGGTGGCATCGAGCGACTCGGGAATCGCCGTGCCGGTTCCGCGATACCCGGCGAAGCGTCCTGCGGTATCGTTGAAATAGGGAACGCCGGTAACTCGGTAACTTGTCCTGAGACCTTCGCCCATATCGAGCACGAAGTGCTCGTCGCGGAACGAGCGGCGCGCCGCGATGGCGGCAGCCATGCGCCCACTGGCACGCCCGCCCTCCTCGAGGCCGAACAGGTGGAGCAGGTTGCGCCCGATCAGCATCTGCGCCGGAACGCCCAGGGTGGTCGCGATCGGCGGCGAAACATAGGTCAGGTTCAGCCGCGCATCGGTTTCCCACAGCCAGCCGACAGCCGAGCGCAGCATGTCGTTGTAACGCAGGCTCAAGCGCGCCAGCCGTGCCTCCCGCTGGGCGGCGTCCGGCGCGTCCGAAGCGCGGTCGTCGATATCACCGATGGTCTGCGAGCTCATGTCAAGACAGGATAGCCAAGTCGTTCGAGCCATACCATAAAATAGGTTTGCACCAGCACTTGTGGCGCTTCACCCGTCGTTTCAAGGATGACCGCGGGACGTGGCTGCCACCCGTGGAAAGTTGCCCTCGGCCGGAGGCCCCGCGGTCATGGGGCGCCGGGCACGCCTTCGACTAGAACGACGTCGCCCTTGGCAGCGGCGAGTCGAAGCGGCAGGATCTCCTGATACTCCGCCGAGTGGTAGAATTGCTTGGCCCGGTCCATGCTGTCGAAGGCCAGGATCACCAGGCGCGGCACCCGCCACTCCCCCTCCAGGACTTCCACGGCGCCGCCGCGCACCAGATACCGCCCGCCGAAACGCGCGATCACATCCGGCACCGCGGCCCGGTAGCCCTCGAAAGCGGTCGGGTCGGTAACGCTCAGGTGGGCGATAAGGAAAGCGGACATTGCACCTCTCTCTTTCTGGATGCCGTCGATGTGGCGTTGCCGGTCTAGCTCAATTGGCACGATCTTGCCGCAGGGGGAGTCGAAATTTACCGTTCCTTTGCCTGCCACCGATAGGATCAATTTTGCGTGAGCTTTGAACATCACGCCAGTGGGCCTAAAGTTGGTTGACCAGAACGGAGACGCCCGAAGGCCATCGCAGCGACAAGAGGAGCGCTTTCGGGATGAAAACAAACCTATCGCAATTCGACCCCTCTCGAGCCGTCGAGGGCTTGAGTGACGACGATCTCGTAACCGAAGCCAAGGCCGCCTTGGACATCCTTGACTTCGAATTGTTTCGGGTCGCCTGGCGAAACTGGCACGGCATGGAACCCGACGACCGGTGGCTCGAGCCGGCCTTCGTGACCTATCTCTTCAAACGGTTCGTGCCCGGGTACGTGCGTCATTTCGCGCGCCAAGTCCTGGCCGAAGCGGCGGCCGGTCGGCTGGTGCCGGCGGACTTCGGCGTGGCGCGCGGCACGCGGGAGGGGCCCGTGACCGACCTGCGCGACAGCTTTGCCGCCACGAGCATGGCCTGCGTCCTGGCCATCACCCTCGTGATCGTCCTGTAGCCGTTCCGCCGGACCGCCGCCGGATCCCGTCACGCGCGGGGGACATGGCGCGACTGGTTATCCGTATCCGGCCGACCTATATCCTGTTCCTGTCGAGAAGACCTGGAGGAGGCGACGCATGGTTCGGTCCCGTTCGCTGCAACGACGCCGGCTGCTCGCGGCCGGTCTGGCCGCCGGCGCCGGCGCAGTGCTGCCGAAAAGTCTGTCGGCGGCCTTGATGCCGACACCCCGGCAAACCCCCGGGCCGTTCTATCCGCTCCGCCTGCCGCTCGACTCGGACACCGACCTGGTGCAGGTGGCCGGCCGCGGCCAAGCGGCATCGGGCGCCGTCACCCATGTCTTCGGCCGGGTGCTCGACGCCGCCGGCCGGCCGCTGGCCGGCGCCCGGGTCGAGATCTGGCAGTGCGACGCCTTCGGGCGCTATCACCATCCGGGCGACCGCGGCGGCCGGGCCGACCCGAACTTCCAGGGCTATGGCCGCATGGCAGTCGGCGAAGATGGCGCCTTTCGGTTTCGCACCATCAAGCCGGTTCCCTACCCCGGGCGGGCGCCGCACATCCATTTCGCGATCTCGGGACGGGGGATCGAAGGGCTGACCACGCAGATGTACGTGGCCGGCGAAGCGCTCAATGCCCGCGACGGCATCCTCAACCGGGTCCGCGACCCCTTGGCCCGGGCCCGCCTGATCGTCGCGCTGGAGCCGGCATCCGAGGTCGAGCCGGGTGCGCTCGCCGGACGCTTCGACATCGTGCTGGACGAGCGCTTCGTGCCCGGCTGACGCCCCCGCCGGGGCGCCGCTGTTGGAGCCCTTGTCAAGCAGTTCGAATTCGTGCGGATAATGCGGCGGCGGGCCGTCTCCCGGCCCATCGTCCGATCAAGGTGAATCATGGCCTTCTTGACGCTCGGCCCCGGCGAGGGCCTTCACTACGAATACCATCCGCCGGGCGAGGCCGGCCAAAGCTTCGTCTTCGTCAACGCGCTGACCGGCAACACCGGGATGTGGCAGGCCGAGATCGGTCCCGCCCTGCGGGCCCTCGGCTATGGCACCCTCGCCTACAACCTGCGCGGCCAGCAGGACAGCCCCTTCAGCCCCGGCGCCCGGCTCGATGACGGGCTCGTCGCCGGCGACCTGGTCCGTCTGTTGGATGCCGTCGCGCCGCCGCGGCCGATCCTGGTCGGCCTTTCGATCGGCGGCCTCTTCGCCGCCCGGGCCTGGCTCCAAGGGGCCGCGGCCGAGGGGCTGGTGCTGATCAACACGCTGCGGCGTCCGGGACCGCGGCTCGACTGGATCAACCAGGGCATGGCGCGGGCGGCGCGCACTGGGGGCCTTCAGCTCCTGATGGACCTCTATCTGCCGCTGCTGGTGAACGAGGAGAAGCTCACGGCATTGCGTTCGACTTGCCTCGGCGAGGCCCCCTACGAGCCGCTCGACCCCGCTCACGGCCACATGAACCTCCTGACCTGGGCCGCCGAGGCCGATTGGGACCTGCCCTACGAGCGGATCGACCTGCCGGTTCTGGTCATGACCGGCCTGCAGGATCGCGTGTTCTACGAGGCCGCGGCGCTGGCGTCGCTGAGCGCCCGCTTGCCCAGGGCGCGCCAGATAGCGCTGGACGATGCCGGCCACCTGATTCCGCTCGAGCGCCCGGCCGAGACCGTTCGGGCGCTGCTCGACTTCGCGAAGGGCCTGTGACGCCGATGCGCATGACCCCGACGCTGGCCTATCTCGCGGTCTTCATCGGCGTGACGGGCCACGCCTCCAGCGAATTCTTCGCCGTGCTGTCCGGCGTGGCCGGGCCGGAGGTCTCGGTCTGGCGCTACGTCCTGGGTGGGGCCGGGCTGCTCGTGGTCGCGCTGTCCCGCAAGGCGACCCGCGACCTCCTGACGCCGCTCAGGCAAGACGGCCTGCGCCTGCTGCTCTTGTCGCTGGGCGGGGTCAGCGTGCCCTACCTGGCGTTCCACTGGGCGCTCGACTACGCCTCGATCGTCCAGGTCGGCACGCTGGTCACCACCATGCCGATCTTCGTCGGCCTGACCAACCTGGCGCTTTATCGCATGCCCATCGGCGTTCCGAAGCTGATCAGCGGCGCCTGCGCGATTCTCGGGGTCGCGTTGCTGCTGACCGACGGCTACCTGGCGCAATTGGCGGGCGCCAACCGTTCGCTTGCCGGGCTCGGCCTGACCTTGATCTGCGCGGCCACCGGCTCCGCCTATGCGGTCCTCGCCAAGCCGCTCATCGTCAAGCACGGCGCGATCCGCATCACGACGGTCTCCATGTCGATCGGCGCCGTCGGCCTCTGGCTCATCGTCGGCATGGCCTGGGGCGTCTGGGTCGACCCGACGACGCTCTTCGACAAGCCGCCGGTCGCGGCCTGGTCGCTGCTCACGCTGGCCCTGTGGAACACCACCGTGACGCAGCTCTTCTGGCTCGCGGGGCTGGCCGCCGTGCCGGACATCACCCGCGGCAGCTACCTCTTCTTTCTGAAGCCGGTGATCACCGCGGTCCTGGCGCTGGCCATCCTGGGCCAGTCGATCACGTGGGTGCAGGTCGCGGCAATCGTCGTGGTCTGCGGCTCCGTCCTGGCCGAGCTGTCTTGGCCTCTGCTCGAGCGGCGGTGGCAGTCCCGCTGACAATTTCCGGCAAGGATTTCTTAAGAGGCCACGCCACATAGTGGCAACCACACCCGATCGTACCAACCGTATTTCCAGGCACGAGCGGGGCGACTGTTCAGAGCAGCTGTCGGCGGCGCCGGGGCGGGAAAAAAGCGACCCCGGCGCCGTGATTACATAAGCATCGGATTTTGTTGCATATATCAGACAAGCCCGACGTGAGGATAGTCCATGCGCTTGCACGCCCGGGCAACCGGATCTTAATGGATTTCGCGCGATAGTAGATGCCATTCGTGTTCATACGAATTTGCTGAAGGTCCAGCGACATGAACCATCTGCGCGACGTGGCCGGCAACATGATCGCAGGTTTCCGGCTCGCTCTGATGCTCCCGGTTCGGCGCGACTCCTTCAGACTCAGCATCGACCAGGCGGTCCTGCTGCTTCTTGCAAGCTTCGCCCTTTGGCTCGGCTACAGCTTCTTCATCACCGCCCCGGAACGTGAATTCAATTTCTACGGCCTCAGCCACACTGCGAGCGTCTATCTGCTCTTTCTGTTAAGCGTCTATCTAGTGGCGCGCATCCAAGGGGCTCCGTCGACCGCCGGCGCACTGTTGGTGCTCATGGCGTCGGTCGGCCCGCTCGTACTGTCCGTCGTCGCCCTCTTGCGTTGGTACAGCGACTTTGCAGCCGAACACCATTACTACTTGTCCTACTTGGCCGCCGCGAACTTGTTCCTCGTCTGGGCCGTCTGGCTGCCAGCCGTGGTTTTTCGCGTGGTTGGACTGCTCTACGGTTCAGGCATAGGTCGGGCCGTGGCGCTTGCCCTGGCCTTTGCCGTTTGTAACACCGGCCTACAATTCGTCTTGCCCGAAGAACGGCTCTGGTACAGCGCCGCAGCCGAGGACGAGTCACCGGATTACGCCCGGATAAACGTCGAGGACACCTACGATGCCCAGCGGGACCTGCTCGATCGCGTGACCGAGTCCCTGGCATCCCAGCGCGCTGGGGTCACTGACCTCTATTTCGTGGGTTTCGGCGGCTCCGCCTATCAGGATGTGTTCATGAAGGAGGTGCGGTTCGTCAGAACACTGTTCGACGAGCGCTTCGACACCAAGGAGCGGTCGGTCATGCTGATAAACAACCGGTCGACCGTCGAAGAGCTACCCCTGGCCAGCGCCAGCAACCTTCGCCGGGCGCTGGGCGGCATAGCCCGGCTCATCGATCGCGACGAGGACATGGTGTTCGTCTTCCTGACGTCGCACGGGTCGCGCAATCATGTGCTTTCGACGCGCTTCTGGCCGCTGCGCCTGAACGGCCTATCGGCGGCGAAGCTGAAGGAAATCCTCGACCTCTCGGGTATCAAGTGGCGGATCCTGGTGGTCTCGGCGTGCTATTCGGGCGGATTCATCGACGTCCTGAAGGACGAGAACACGCTGATCATGACCGCCGCGCGCGCAGACCGTAACTCTTTCGGCTGCAGCAATCAGAATGATTTCACTTACTTCGGAAGGGCCTATTTCAACGAGCGGCTGCGCGAGGGATTTTCCTTCGTCGAGGCTTTCTACAACGCCAGAGACTCGATCGCGGAGCGGGAAAAGCGCGAGGGCCGCACGCCGTCGCAGCCGCAGATCCACCTCGGTTCCGCTATCGAACCAAAGCTGGCCGCGCTGGAGGCCCGCCTGCGCCGGAAGGACATGGATCAACTGACGGACCGGCGGCCGGCGGCCGACTGATCGAGCCGCCGACGCGCCCGCCGGCGCGCTGCTTTGGCTTTGCGCCCTTCGCGTTGCCTGCGCTAGTCTCCATCGTGGTTGCGGCGACGGGAGGGTCTGGGCATGCCGGAGGCGCAGGTGCTGATCGGTGGCGAGTGGCGGCCGCCCCTGGGCGGGGAAAGCCTGCCGGTCGTCGATCCCAGCGACGGCGGCACCTTCGGCGCCTTGGCGCGTGGCACGGCCGAGGATGTGGACGCGGCGGTCGACGCCGCCCACGCCGCGCTGGAGGGTCCCTGGGGACGTATGACCGCGACCGAGCGGGGCCGGCTGCTCGCCAGACTGAGCGCGGCGATCCTCGAGGACGGCGATTCGCTCGCCGCGCTGGAAGCCCGAGACACCGGCAAGCCGCTGGCCCAGGGCCGCGCCGACATCGTCGCCGCGGCGCGCTACTTCGAGTTCTACGCAGGCGCCGCCGACAAGGTGCATGGGCAAACCCTGCCCTATCAGGCCGGCATGACCGTCCTCACCCTGCGCGAACCGCACGGCGTGACCGGCCACATCGTTCCGTGGAATTATCCGGCGCAGATCGCCGGCCGCTCGATCGGCGCGGCGCTCGCCATGGGCAACGCAGTGGTGGTCAAACCGGCGGAGGACGCCTGCCTCTCGATTCTGCGCATCGGCCAGCTGGCGCTGGAGGTCGGCTTTCCGGCAGGGGCCATCAACCTGGTCACCGGTCTGGGTGCGGAGGCCGGCGCGGCCTTGGCCGGCCATCCGGGCATCGACCACGTGTCCTTCACCGGCTCGCCGGAGACCGGCAGTCGCGTGGCGGCGGCCGCCGCCGGGCATCACTGCTCGGTCACCCTTGAGCTGGGCGGCAAGTCGCCACAGATCGTCTTCGCCGATGCCGACCTGGACGACGCGCTGCCGGTGCTGACCAAGGCGATCGTGCAGAACGGCGGCCAGACCTGCTCGGCAGGCAGCCGCGTGCTGGTCGAGCGCCCGGCCTACGACGAGGTGGTCGGCCGCCTGTCCGAGCGCTTCGCCGGGCTTGAGGCCGGGCCCTGGGACGCCGACCTCGACTGCGGACCGATGATCACCGAGCGGCAGCGCGACCGGGTCGAAAGCTATCTGGCGCATGCCGCCGGGGACGGCCTGCGGCCCGCCGCGCAGGGGCGGATCGCGGCCAACGCGGCGCCCGGCGGCTACTTCGTCGCGCCGCAGCTATTCGTCGACGTGCTGCCGGACCATCCGCTGGCCCAGGAGGAGGTTTTCGGGCCGATCTTGGCGGTGCTGCCGTTCCGCGACGAGGCCGAGGCGGTGAAGCTCGCTAACGGCACGGACTACGGCCTGGTCGCCGGAGTCTGGACCCGCGACGGCGGCCGGCAGATGCGCCTCGCCCGCGCCCTGCGCTCGGGCCAGGTCTTCGTCAACAACTATGGCGCCGGCGGTGGCGTCGAGCTGCCGTTCGGCGGGGTCAAGAAGAGCGGCTACGGCCGCGAGAAGGGTTTCGAGGCGCTGTACGGCTTCAGCGTGCTGAAGACCGTGGTGCTGCAGCACGGCTGAAACCTAGGGCCCCGATGCGGGTGGAGGGGGGACCATGCGGCTGAAGGACAAGGCGGCGCTGGTGACCGGCGCCGGATCGGGCTTCGGCGAGGGAATCGCCAAATGCTTCGCGCGCGAGGGGGCGGCCGTCGTGGTCGCGGATATCAACGACGAGGGCGGGCACAGGGTAGCCGAGCAGATCGGGGGGGACGGCGGCAAGGCCGTCTTCGTGCACGCCGACGTGACCCGGCCGGACGAGGTCAAGGCGATGGTCGAGACCGCGCTGAGCGCCTTCGGCAGGCTCGACATCCTGGTCAACAACGCCGGCTACAGCCACGTCAACCAGTCCTTGCTCGAGGTCAGCGAGGCGGAGTTCGACCGCACCTACGCGGTCAACGTCAAGGCGGTCTACCTGGCGGCCCTCGAGGTCGTGCCGCTGTTCCGCAAGCAGGGCCATGGTTGCATCATCAACACCTCGTCCACCGCCGCGCTCCGGCCGCGTCCGGGGCTGACCTGGTACAACGGCTCGAAAGGCGCGGTCAACACGATCACCAAGTCCATGGCGCTCGAGCTCGCGCCCGACCGGATCCGGGTCAACGCGGTCTGCCCCGTGATCGGCGCGACGGGGATGCTCGAGACGTTCATGGGCCAGCCCGATACGCCGGAGCTGCGCCAGAAGTTCATCGAGACCGTGCCCCTGGGCCGCATGTCGCGGCCCGAGGATATCGCCAATGCCGTGCTCTACCTCGCCGCCGACGAGGGCGAGTTCCTGACCGGCGTCTGTCTGCCGGTCGACGGCGGACGCACGATCTAAGGCAGCAAAAGGCCCGGGCGCTGCCGCCCGGGCCTTTGCCGTTTGATCGTTTGCTCGGCTAGTCGCGCATTATGCCCAGGAGATGCAGGATCCAGACGAACAGGGTCACGAACGAGCCGTAGAGCAGGAACGCCCCGAAGATCGCCTTGCGCGTGGCCACGTCCCCGCCGTCGGCCTCGTGGTACATGTTCTTGATCATCTGGGTCTCGTAGGCGGTGAGGCCCGCGAAGACCAGAACGACGATGACCGAGAGTACGAGGTCGAAACCGGCGCTCTGGATCAGGAAGACGTTGACCAGCAGCGCGATCAGGATGCCGAAGGTCGCCATGCAGAGAAACGCGCCCATCGGCCCCAGGTTCCGCTTCGTCGTATAGCCGAACAGGCTCATGCCGGCAAAAGCGCCGGCCGTGATGAAGAAAGCCTTCGGCACCAACATCGGGTCGATCTGGCCATAGACATAAAGCATGGGTCCGATCACCGCGCCCCAAAGCAGGGCATAGACCCAGAAGCACGCCTGGGCGGCCGCGACGGACTTGCTCATCATGATCCGCGGCCCGACCCAGCCGAGCCCCAGAATGCCGATAAAGAACACCCAGAAGAACGATGCCACGGATTGCACGAGCGCGACGTTCGAGGCGACGACCAAGGCGATCGCGCCGGTAAAGGCGACGCCCAGCGACATGTAGTTGTAGACCCGCAGCATGTAGCTGCGCAGGCCAACGTCGATTTCGGCCGTGCGCGTCTGTGCGGGGGTCATTGTTCTGCGATCGGGTCCGATTGCCATGATAGCCCTCTAGCTGCCTCAGTTAGCGAATAACAGGAGTAATATTGTAGCATGAACCGCGCGAATCAATAAGCATTCGCAACGATTCCTGCCACATTGGCGGATTGTAATGCCGCCCGGTTAATCACTCGTTGCGCAGCAGCGGGGCCGCCTTCTGGGACAAGGCCCGCCAGGTGCCGGCGAAACCCAGCGCCAGCGTGATCCCGGTCGCGATCAAGGCCGTCCAGATAACCGCGCCGGGCAGGAAGGCGAAGGTCATGTGCATGACCTCCGTCAGGACGAGATAGGCCGCGAGGGTGCCCAGCAGCCCGGCGATGAACGCCGTGGCCAAGCCCAGCAAACCGTACTCCATGAGAAAGGCCTGGCCGATGTCGCGCCGTGTCGCCCCCAGCACCTTCAGGACCACCGCGTCGTAGACCCGCCTTTGGTGTCCCGCGGCGACCGCCCCGGCCAGGACCAGAACGCCGGCGAGAAGGGCCACGCTGGCCGTCGCCCGCACGGCCGCTGCGATGTGCGCCATCAGCTCGGCGACCGCCCGCAGCGCCTCCTTGACGCGGATCGCCGAGACGTTGGCGAAGCGGTCCGTGACCGTCCGCTCGATCAGGCCCTCGGCCTCCGGATCGGCCTTGACCGTGGCGATTTGCGTCTGCGGCGCGCGTTCCAGCAGGCCGGGCGAGAAGACCAGGACGAAATTGATGGTCAAGTTCGACCAGTCGATGACCCGGAGATTGGCGATCGCCACCTCGACGCCGCGGCCCAGGATGTTGATGGTGAGCCTGTCCCCCGGCACCAGACCGAGCGCCTCTCCGACCCCGTTGTCCAGCGAGACCAGCGGCGGTCCGTCGTAATCGGCCGGCCACCACTCGCCGGCCGTCAGCTCGGCCTCCGCCAGGGGCTCGCGTGTCCAGGTCAGTCCGCGGTCGCCGCGAAACACCCACTCGATTTCGGACGGGATCTCGAGCTCTTCGCTGGGCGTGCCGTTGACCGCCGTGACGCGGCCTCTCAACATGGGCACCCGACGCACCTCGCGCACCCCGGGCACCGCCTCGACGGTCCTGTCGAAGGCGGCGGCCTGGTCCGGTTGGATGTCGATGAAGTAGAAGCCCGGGGCGTCCTGCGGCAGGCGACGGCTCACCTGCTCGGCGAGGTTGCCCTCGATCTGGGCGATCGCGACCAGGACGGTGAGACCCAGGCCGAGCGACATGACCACGCCGCCGGTCGGCGCGCCGGGACGGTGCAGGTTCGCGACGGCGAGTCGCAGGCCCGGGTGCCGGGGTCGGCCCGCGCGGCGCGCCAGCGCCATGACGCCGAGCGCGGCCAGGCGGAACACCACGACCGAACCCAGCGCTCCCACCACGAAATAGACCGCGAAACGACGCTCGGCGGCGGTCGCGATCGCCAGCGCCGCGAGCGCCGCGGCCGCGATGCCGATGGCCACCCAGGTCCAGGCCCCGACCGGCCCGCGTAAGGGCGCCACGAGGTCGCGGAACAGGCTGGCCGCCGGTACGCCGCGGGCATGGGCCAGCGGCCAGAGCGAGACCGCCAGCGTGGTCAGCAGGCCGAAGCCCGCCGCCAGCGTGAGCGAACCGGGGTAGACCGCCGCGACGGCCTTCCAGCCGAGCTGGTCCGCCAGCAGCGCACCCACGGCATAGGGCGCGACAGCGCCCGCCGCCAGGCCGGCCGCGATGCCGACCAGCGCGAGCGCCATGACCTGGAGCAGATAGAGTTGGAACACCAGGCGGCCCGGCGCCCCGAGGCATTTCAACGTCGCGATGGTGGCTGTCTTGCCCTCCAGATAGCTGCGCACCGCGTTGCCCACGCCGACGCCGCCCACCAGCAGCGAGGTCAGGCCGACCAGGGTGAGGAACAAGGTCAGGCGCTCAACGAAGCGCCGCACGCCCGGCGCGGCTTCGCTAGTGTCGCGGATCCGCCAGCCGGCTTCGGGAAAACGGGCCTCCAGGTCCTCGCGCAACGCCGCCGCCGAAGCAGTCGCGGGCACGCGCAGCCGGTAGTGGCGATGGATCAGGCTGCCCGGCTGCACCAGCCCGGTCGCCGGGAGGCTGGCGGCCGCCACCATGAGGCTCGGCCCCAGGAAGAAAGCCTGGGCGGTCCGGTCGGGTTCGCGGTCCAGGACGGCACGCACTTGGTAGAGGGCGTGGCCGACCTTGATGCGGTCGCCCGGCGCGATCTCCAGGCGGGTCAGCAGGTTGCGGTCGACCGCCGCGCCCCAAAGCGCGCCGTCGAACGCAAGAGCCTGCTCGAGCGGCTGCGCGGGGTCCAGCTCCACTGCGCCGTAGAGCGGATAGCCGCCGTCGACCGCGCGCAGCTCCACGAGGTTGCGACGGCCGCCTTCATTAGCCGTGCGCGCCATGGCGCGCAGGTGCGTAACGACCGAGACCTCGGCGCGCGCCGTCAGCCAAGCCGTCTCCTCCGCGCTCGCCTCGCGGTGCGCCAGGCGCAGATCCAGGTCGCCGCCGAGCAGGGTGCGTCCTTCGGCGCGCAGGCCGGCCAGGACTGCTTCGGAGACCGAGCCGACGCCGGCAATGGCCGCTACGCCGAGCATCAGACAGGCGAGGAAGATGCGGAATCCCTTGAGGCCGCCGCGCAGCTCGCGCCGCGCCAGGCGCAGGGCCAAGCCCAAGCCGGGCGAGGCGTCGGCCTGCTTCACGAGGCGCCGCCGGCCGCGCTCAAGGCTGCGACATCGCGCCCGTCGTCGAGAATGCGGCCGTCGACCAGCTGGACCCGGCGCGCGCAGCGCGCGGCCAGATCCCGGTCATGGGTGATCAGCAGCAAGGTGGTGCCATGCCGGGCCTGCAGGTCGAACAGCAGGTCGATGACCGCGCTGCCCGTCTCGCCGTCCAGGTTGCCGGTCGGCTCGTCGGCGAGCAGCAGGTCCGGTTCGGGCGCGAAGGCGCGGGCCAGCGCGACGCGTTGCTGCTCGCCGCCGGACAGTTGACCCGGATAATGGGCCAGGCGGTGATCGAGGCCGACCTGCTCGAGGCACACCGCGGCCCGGTCGAAGGCGTCGCCGCGGCCGGCGAGCTCAAGCGGCACGGCCACGTTCTCCAGGGCGGTCATGGTCGGCACCAGATGGAAGGACTGGAAGACGATACCGATGCTGGCGCGCCGGAACAGTGCGAGCGCGTCCTCGTCGAGACCCGCCAGGTCCCGCCCGGCCACCTTGACCAGGCCGGCGGTCGCCCGCTCCAGGCCGGCGACGATCATCATCATGGAGGACTTGCCCGANNNNCTCGTCGAGACCCGCCAGGTCCCGCCCGGCCACCTTGACCAGGCCGGCGGTCGCCCGCTCCAGGCCGGCGACGATCATCATCATGGAGGACTTGCCCGACCCGGAGGGCCCGACGATGCTGACCGTTTCGCCCGTCACGACCTCGAGGTCGAGCCCGCGCAGGATCTCCACCGGGCCGGCGGCCGAGGACAGCGTGAGCTCCAGCTCCTCGAGCCGAATGATCGGCCGGGCGTCGGCCAAGACGGGGGTTGCGGGGTCGGTCTGGCTCACGGGCTGGAGGGACCTTTCGGGAACGGCGAAGGCTTCGGGTTGCCCCGTTCGGGATATGGCCCGTGATCGCGCCGTGTCAACGCCTTGACCCGGGCGGGTTCAGTTGCGATTTAGAGAACCCATGGCACCTGGAAACCAGTCTCGCACGATGCCGAACCCGCCGGCCGCCGCACGGCTTGGTGCTCTCCTCGTCGCGGCGGCTCTTCTTGCGGGCGCGCCAGGCGCGGGATTCGCAGGCTCGCAACCGATCAAGCTTCTGGCCTTCGGCGACAGCCTGGTCCATGGCTACGGCCTGCCCGCCGGCGAGAGCTTCCCCAGGCAGCTCGAA
>CAMYMY010000009.1 GCA_947259625.1 uncultured Kiloniellales bacterium
AGCAGCGGGAAGACGATCGTCCAGAAGCGGCGCGCCGGCCCCGCGCCGTCGATCGCCGCCGCCTCGATCAGGGAGCGCGGGATCGCCTGCATGCCGGCGAGAAAGAACAGGAAGTTGTACGAGATCTGCTTCCAGGCGGCGGCGATCACCACCAGGAACATCGCCTGTTCACCGTCGAGCAGATGGTTCCAATCATACCCGAGCTCGCGCAGGGCGTAGGCGACGATGCCCAACGTCGGATTGAACAGGAACAGCCACAGCACCCCGGCCACCGCCGGCGCCACGGCATAGGGCCAGACGAGCAGCGTCTTGTAGGCCATTGCTCCGCGGATCACGCGGTCGGCCTGGACGGCGAGATAGAGCCCGGTGGTCAGCGCGAGCAGAGCCACGCTGACGCTGAACACGGCCGTCACCTGGATCGACTGCAGATACCAAGGGTCGCCGAACAGCTCGGCGAAATTCTCGCCCCACACGAACTCGGATCTGAGCCCGAAGGGATCCTCGACCAGAACCGACTGATAGAGCGCCTGTGATGCCGGCCAGATGAAGAAGATCAGCGTGACCGCGATCTGAGGCGCCACCAGGATGTAGGGCAGCACTCGATTGCGAAAGACGACGCGCTTTTCCATCGCTCAGGACCAAGTGGAGACCCGACACGCCGGGCGGGGAGCGCTCGCCAGGATGGCGGATGCTCCCCGGGCCGGACAAGGACGGGTCCTACCTGTTGGCCTTCTCGAACTTCCGCAGGAGGGCATTGCCGCGCTGGACGGCGTCATCGAGCCCTTTCTGGGCCGTCTTCTGACCGGCCCAGATCGCCTCCAGCTCCTCGTATATGATCTCGCGGACCTGCACGAAGCTGCCGAACCGCAGTCCTTTCGAGTTCGCCGTCGGCGCCTTGTCGCCCATCTGGTGGATCGGAATGTCGCGCCCCGGGTTGGCGTCGTAGTAGCCGAGCTTCTTGGTCAGCTCGAAAGCGGCCGCGGTGATCGGCACGTAGCCCGTATTCTGGTGCCAGTAGGCCTGCACCATGGGCAGCGACAGGAACGAGAAGAACCTAGCCACGCCGTTATAGTCCTCCTTGGAGTGGCCGCCCATCACCCACAGGCTGGCGCCGCCGATGATGGTGTTCTGCGGCGCCCCCGCAACGTCGGGCCAGTACGGCAGGTTGGCGGTCCCGAACTCGAACTTGGCGTTCTTCTTGAAACCGCCGTAGCCGGCCGAGGACTCGGTGTACATGGCGCATTCGCCGCTGGTGAACTTGGCGTTGCCCAGGTTGCGGCGGCCGCCATAGACGAAGATCTTGTCTTTCTGCCAGTCGGCCATCTGCTGGATGTGCTTGACGTGCAGCGGGCTGTTGAACTTGAACTCGGTGTCGAGCCCGGCGAAGCCGTTCTCCCGGGTGCCAAAGGGCACGTTGTGCCAGGCGCTGAAGTTCTCGAGATGGACCCAGGACTGCCAAGCCGTGCTGAATCCGCAGGCATAGCCCGCGGCGACCAGCTTGCGCGCGTAGTCGCCCACCTCGGGCCAGGTCTTGGGCGGCTTGTTCGGGTCGAGCCCAGCCTTCTGGAAGGCTTCCTTGTTGTAGAACAGCACCGGCGTGGAGGAGTTGAACGGCATCGACAGCATCTTGCCGTCCGTCGTCGTGTAGTAGCCGGTCACCGCCCCCAGGTAGTCGTCGGGATCGAAGGGCGCGCCGGTCTCGGCCATCAGCTCGTGGACCGGCTTGATCGCCCCCTTGGCCCCCATCATGGTCGCCGTGCCGACCTCGAAGACCTGCAGGATGTGGGGCGGCTTGCCGGCCCGGAACGCGGCGATGCCCGCCGTCACGGTCTCCGTGTAGTTGCCCTTGTTCACCGGAATCAGCTTGTACTCGGACTGGGACCGGTTGAAGTTGTCGGCGATCTCCACGACCCGCTCGCCGAGCGCGCCGCCCATGGCGTGCCACCACTGGATCTCGGTCTGCGCGGAGGCGGTGCCGGCCCCGCCCCCGATGGCCAGCGCCACGGCGGCGGCGATCAAATTGCTTCTTCCTGTCATTGGACTCCTCCCTCGTTGGCGACTCACGTCACCTGCCTCTATCGGCCCCCACCATAGGAGTCGACCACGCTCGCTTCGTTGCGGGAATGTTAAGCCCTTATGACAGGCGCTGTCACCCCAACCCATACCGACCCGACCGAATTCGACCTTTCGCGTCCGGCGCGCAAGCTTCGGATAGAGGGATCGCGCCTTCCCTCCTACATTAAGGCCGGTCACAATGAGACGGAGGAACGCGACGATGACCCCGGAGAGCGCCATGGCGGCCAGGAACACGGCCCCCGCACACCACGTGGACCTGGTCCGCCGGGCCTGTGCCTACATCGACGGGCAGGACGGCGAGCCGGTAACCCTGGCCGAGCTGGCCGGCCACCTGGAGGTCAGCCCCTGGCACCTGCAGCGCCTGTTCAAGAAGGCCACCGGGGTCAGCCCGCGCGACTATGCCGACGCCAGGCGGGCGGCGCGCTTCCGCGCCGGGCTGAAGCGCGGCGAGTCCATAGCCGGCGCGACCTACGAGGCCGGCTACGGCTCGTCCAGCCGGGTCTACGAGGGTGCCCGCCGACAGCTCGGCATGACGCCGGCCTCCTACGCCAAGGGCGGCAAGGGGGCGGAGATCGTCTACGACGTCGTCGCCGCGCCGCTCGGCCGGCTTCTGGTCGCCGCCACGGCGCAAGGCGTCTGCTTCGTGTGCCTGGGCGAGCGGGAGGAGCCGCTGGTCCGGGCGCTCGAGACCGAGTTTCCGGCCGCCCGGTCGGTCGTCCGCGACAGCGGGACCATCGGCCCGGCGCTGGAGCTTTTGGTCGCCTACCTAGCGGGCGAGACGCCGCACCTCGACCTGCCGCTCGACGTCCGGGCAACCGCGTTCCAACGCCGCGTCTGGCAGGAGCTGATCGCGATCCCCTACGGCGAGACCCGCAGCTATTCCGAGATAGCGAAACGGCTCGGCCTGCCCCGGGGACAGCGCGCGGTGGCGCGGGCCTGCGCCACCAACCCGGTGCCGCTGATCGTGCCCTGCCATCGGGTGCTGCGCCAGGACGGCGCGCTTGGCGGCTACCGCTGGGGCGTCCGGCGCAAGGAGGCCCTGATCGCCACGGAGGCCGGGCGCGCCAACAAGTAGTCGGCGCTCCGGTCTTGCCCGGATTTCTCCCCTAAGCTATACAACATGCATGGCACGGGAGCGTTCGAACCTCAACATATTGAAGCTGGAGGGATTGGACCTGCCGCTGACCGTGCGCCGTAACCCGCGTGCCCGGCACCTGACGCTGCGGCTCGACCAGGCGAGCGGCGGATTGCACCTGGCGCTGCCCCGCGGCGTGGCGCTGGCCGAGGGCCTGGATTTCGCCCGCAGCCGTTCGGACTGGATCCTGGCCCAGCTCGAAACCCTGCCGCCCCGCGTCACCTTTGCCGCCGGGGCGCAGGTCCCCTATCTCGGCGAGGCCCACGTGATCCGGCACGCCCCGGGCGCGCGCCGCGGCGTGTGGCGGGAGGCCGGCATGATCTGGGTCTCCGGCTTCGCCGAGCACCTGGCGCGGCGGGCCACCGACTTCCTAAAGGGCGAGGCGCGGCGCGAGCTTTCCGGACGCGCCCGCGACAAGGCGGCCGGCATCGGACGCCAGGTGACCGGGATCAGCATCCGCGACACCCGCAGCCGCTGGGGCAGCTGCTCGAGCGACGGCGAGCTCAACTTCTCCTGGCGCCTGATCCTGGCTCCGGAAGCGGTGCTCGACTACGTGGTGGCGCATGAGGTGGCGCATCTGGTCCACCTAAACCACGGGCCCCAATTCTGGGCCCTGGCCGCCACCCTGACCGCTGAAGTCGCCGGCCCCCGGCGCTGGCTCCGGGAGAACGGCGGCACCCTGCTGCGCTACGGCTGAGGACTACTCCGGACTCCCAATGCCCGGCACCCAGACGTAGCCGTCCGGATCGGCCAGGAAGCATTCGCGCAGGCCGTGTGGCTTGTCCGCCGAGGCGGCCACCACCGGATCGCCCCGGGCCCGCGCCCGGACTTCGGCGGCGTCCGGGTCGATGCCGTAGAGCCTGAGTTCCGCCCCCGCGCCGCGGATCGCGCCGTCGCCGGTCAGCGCCAGCAGCGGATGGCCGCCATAGGTATGGTCGGCGTGCAGCATCCACTGGCCCCCGTCGTGAGCGAGCACGGCAAAATCCGGATCCTGATAGACCAGCTCGACCCCCAGAACCTCGGTCTGGAAGGCGACGGCGCAGGCCACGTTGCTGACCAGCAGGTTGACGCCGAACCCGCGTAGCGACCGCCCATAGTCGGGGGCGGACATGAAGGGCTCGCCGGACCGCTTTTTCAAGGCTGACTCCTTGGCACCGTTCTCCAGCCCGACTATAACCGGTCTTCGCGGCCGGACGTAAAGGGCCACTTTCCAACAGCGGCAGGGGTCCATCGTGCGTCCCGACAATCTGGCCGTCGCCCTCCTGCTGACCGCGCTGGTCGCCTTCGGCGCCATCTCGACCGATCTCTACCTGCCGTCCCTGCCGGCTATCGCCCGGGCCTTCGCGACCGATAGCGCCGAGGTCCAGCTGACCCTGTCGGTCTTCCGGCGGGTTTCGCCGCCAGCCAGGTGGTCTATGGGCCGCTGTCCGACCGTTGCGGCCGTCGCCCGGTCTTGATCGCCGGCCTCGGGCTTTACGTTGTCGCCAGCCTCGCCTGCATGGCGGCAACCGATATCGGCTTCCTGATCGCCGCGCGGTTTCTCCAGGCGCTGGGCGCCTGCGCCGGGGTGGTGCTCGCCCGGGCCGTGGTGCGCGACGTCTACGGCCGCGAACGGGCGGCCAAGGCGCTCTCCTACATGAGCATGGCGATGGCGCTCGCGCCCGCGCTGGGACCGATTCTCGGCGGATACCTCCAGGTCTGGTTCGGCTGGCGCGCCAACTTCCTGGTGCTCGCCGGCTTCGGCGCAGGCTGCCTTCTGGCCGTTTTCCTGCTGCTGCCGGAGACCAACGCGTCGCGCGATGCCGCCGCAACCCGCGGGACACAGGTACTGCGCAACTACCTGACCCTGGCGAGAGACCCGGCCTATCTCGGCTACGTCCCGATCGGCGCCTTCGCCTACGGTGGCATCTTCGCCTTCATCTCCGGATCGTCCTTCGTGCTGATCGATGTTCTCGGGCTGTCTCCCGACCGCTACGGCCTGTGCTTCGGCGCGGTCGTGGTCGGCTACATGATCGGCACCTTCGCCTCGGGCCGCCTGTCGCTGGCCGTGGGCCTGGACCGCCTGATCCTGACGGGCACCCTCGTGGCGCTGGGCCTGGCGCTGTCCGGCGTGCTCGGGGTCGCCGCGGTCGTGGCCCCGACCTTCCTGTACCTGATCGGCGCGGGCCTGATGCTGCCCAACGCCATTGCCGGTGCGATCGGCCCCTACCCGACCATGGCGGGCACGGCCTCCGCCTTCCTGGGCGTGGTGCAAATGGGCCTGGCCGCCTCCGTCGGCATCGCCGTAGGCCACCTTCACGACGGCACGGCGCGCGGCATGTTCGGTGCGACCGCGGCCGTCGCGGCGGGTGCCCTGGCCTCCTACCTGCTGCTGGTCCGCCGGGATGGGCGAGCGGCGCGGCGTTTAGGGTCTAGCGATCGTCGACCCGGTTGCGCCTGTCCCAGGGCCGGGTTCCTTGCGTCTCCGTGCCGCCGCCCAGGCGACGCAGGATGCGGGAGATTAAGCCGCCTTCGTTCTCGGCGACCACCACGTCGCCGCCCGGCAGCGGGCTGGCCGGCACGCCCGCCAGGCCTCGGGCCATGACCCGACCCCACAGCCGCGCCGGGAGGTTGCCGCCGGTCACGTTCTTCATCGGCGTCTCGTCGTCGTTGCCGAACCAGGCACCGGCCACCAGGTCGGCGGTATAGCCGACGAACCAGGCGTCGCGGAATTCCTGGCTGGTTCCGGTCTTGCCCGCCGCGGGCCTCTTCTGCCGGGCGGCCTTGCCGCTGCCCCATTCGACCGTCGCGCTCATGAGATCGGCCATCTGGTCGACCGCCTCGGGCGCGACCACCTGGCCGGGACCGTCGCCGGATCGCCGGTAGAGAACGCGGCCGGAGGCCTCGCGGATTTCCGAGATCGCATGGGGCCAGACGCCCGAGCCCCGATTGGCAAATACGGCGTAGGCCGCGGTCAGCTCCAGGAGCGTCACCTCGGAGGTGCCGAGGGCGATGCTGGGCGTGGCCTCGAGTTCCGAAGTGATGCCGAGACGCCGGGCGGTGGCCGCGACCGTCTCGGGCCCGACCTTCTGCAGCACTTTCACGGCGACCGAGTTGAGCGAGCGGGCGAATGCCTCGCGCAGCGTGACCTCGCCGTAATAGCGGTCGTTGTAGTTCCTGGGCGCCCAGCCGTCGACCTCGACCGGCGAATCGACGAGGCGGTCCTCCGGGTCCAGGCCCTTCTCGAAGGCGGCCAGGTAGGTGAAGGCCTTGAAGGCGGAGCCCGGCTGGCGCAACGCCTGGACCGCCCGGTTGAACTGGCTTTCGCCGTAATCGCGGCCGCCGACCATGGCGCGCACGGCCCCGCCGGGGGTGAGCGCCACGAAGGCGGCCTGGCCCGCCCCGAGCTCGCTTCCGGGACCGTCGAGCAGGCCGATCAGCTCCTTCTCCGCGATCTGCTGCAGGCGGGGATCGAGTGTGGTCACGATGACCAGGTCCCGGGCGGTCTGGCCCACGTAGCCGGCCACCTGGTTGAGCACCCAGTCGGTAAAGTAGCGTGCCTGCCCGATGGCGAGCACCCGGCTGCTGCTCTTCTCTTTCAGCGCCGCCTCGGCCTCGGCAGTCGAAATGAAGCCCGCGTCCACCATGGCGCCCAGCACCAGCTGGGTGCGCAGATCGGCGCCGCCGGAATTGCGCGCCGGATTGTAGCGCGAGGGGGCCTTGAGCAGCCCGGCGAGCAGCGCCGACTCATAGAGGCTCAGGTCCTGGACGGGCTTGCCGAAATAGCGCCGCGCGGCGGCGTCGACGCCGTAGTTGCCGGCGCCGAAATAGACCCGGTTCAGGTAGAGGGTCAGGATCTGGTCCTTGGTGAACTTGCGCTCGAGCCAGAAGGCGAGCAGCAATTCCTGGACCTTGCGCCGGATCGTGCGGTCAGGGTTCAGGAACAGGTTCTTGGCGAGCTGCTGGGTGATCGTGGAGCCGCCCTGAACGATCCGTCCGGCGCGCAGGTTGGCCAACATCGCCCGGGCCAGGCCTCTCGGGTCGACCCCGAGGTGCTCGTAGAACCGCCGGTCCTCGACGGCGATCAGCGCCTGCCTCAGGGCCGGCGGCACCTCGTGCAGGCCGATCGTCTTGCCGTGCACGTCACCGACTGCGGCGATTTGGCTCCCGTCGGCGGCGATCATCGTGATGCTGGGCTGCCGGCCGGTCTTGGCGATGCTGGTGACTTCGGGCAGATCGTAGGCGTACCAGCCGACGGCGAGCGCCAGGGCCACCCCGCCCCAGATCGCCGCGACCAGGCCCCAGTTTGCCAAGCGCCAGAGCCAGCCTCGCTTCTTGAGGGGCCTGGCGGAGGTCGATTTCCAGCGGATCTTGGCTTTTCGATTGCGGCGCAGCATGCAACTCTATTTAGGCGGTCTGACGCCCGCTTGCCATGTTTCCCGGCGGCCTCGGCAAATTCTGAGCGGTTGCGCCGGGCCCGGGCCTTGGCTTAGTTAATGCGCCCATGAACGTCAAGATTCGACCGGCCGAACCGCGAGATGCCACCGCCGTGGTTGCCATGGCGGCGGAGCTCAGCGCGGACCAGGGGAAATCGCCGCGGAGCTTCTCCGAGGCCGATTTCCGGCGCGACGGCTTCGGCTCCGAAGCGGCGTTCTCCTGCCTGATCGCTGAGGTCGACGGCGCGCCGGCCGGCTATGCCCTGTTTCACGAAAGCTACGATGCCGAGGCTGGCGGCCGAGGCGCCTTCGTCCACGATCTCTACCTACGGCCGGCCTTCCGGCGCAGCGGCCTGGGCCGGTCGCTTCTTGCCCGGGTCTGCCAGGCGACCCAGGCGGCGGGCGGCCGCTTCGTCTGGTGGTGCATGGTCGACGGCAACGAAGCGGCCGAGGGCTTCTACCGAAGCATGTCGGCCTCGCTCGACGACCTGAGGATCTGGATCGCCGATGGTGAGAACTTCGCGCGGCTGGCCGGCTACCGACCCCGAACCTAAACGTCCAGGTTCGCCACCTCGAGGGCATGGGTCTGGATGAATTCGCGGCGCGGCTCGACCACGTCGCCCATCAGGGTGGAGAAGATGTCGTCAGCCTCGTCCGCGTGCTTGATCTCGACCTTGAGCAGCGCGCGGGCGTCGGGGTCGAGGGTGGTCTCCCAGAGCTGGTCCGGATTCATCTCGCCCAGACCCTTGTAGCGGCCGATGGTAGTGCCCTTGCGGCCCAACTCGAAAATCGCGTCGCTGAGCGCCGAGGGTCCGGTTATGCGGAATTTCTGCTCCTTGTGAAGCAAGGTCGCGTGAGTCATGTAGCTTTCCTGCAATTCCTCCGCCATGGCGTCCAGATGCCGGGCCTCGGTCGACCGGATCAGCGGCCCGTCGATCAAGCGCCGCTCGGTCACCCCGCGCAGGCTGCGCTGGAAAGCCAGGCCGTCGTCGGCCGCGGCCGCGCCCTGCCACGCGCCGGCGGTCTCCGGTGTCAGCGCATCCAGGCGCCTGGCGATATAGGCCGCCGCCTCGGCCGCGCGCTCGGCGTCGGGAATGATGTCGGGATTAAGGGCACCGGCGATCGCCGCCTGCTCGACCACATCGGCGTTGCCGACCTTGTGGACCAGCGGTTCCATTAGGTGCTTGGCGCGCACCGCCTTCTCCACGAGACCGCGCAGATCGTTGCCGGCGATTTCCGGGCCGTCCGGAAACGCCAGCACGCTGTCCCTCACCCCGCCGTCGATCAGGTGGGTTTCCAGCTCCCGGTCGTCCTTCAGGTAGCGCAGAGACTCGCCCTTCTTGGCCCAATACAACGGCGGCTGCGCGATGTAGAGGTGGCCGCGCCCGACGATCTGCGGCATCTGGCGGAAGAAGAAGGTCAGCAGTAGGGTCCGGATGTGGCTGCCGTCCACGTCCGCGTCGGTCATGATGATGACCTTGTGGTAGCGCAGCTTGTCGATGTTGAACTCGTCCGGGCCGATGCCGGTGCCGAGTGCCGTGATCAGCGTGCCGATCTCGGCCGAGGACAGCATCTTGTCGAAGCGCGCCCGCTCGACGTTCAGGATCTTGCCCTTCAGGGGCAGGATCGCCTGAAAGCGGCGATCGCGGCCCTGCTTGGCCGAGCCGCCTGCCGAATCACCCTCGACCAGGAAGAGTTCCGAGAGCGCCGGGTCGCGTTCCTGGCAATCGGCCAGCTTGCCCGGCAGCGAAGCCACATCGAGCACACCTTTGCGGCGGGTCAGTTCGCGCGCCTTACGCGCCGCCTCGCGGGCGGCGGCGGCCTCGACCACCTTGGCGACGATCCGCTTGGCCTCGGCCGGGTGCTCCTCGAAGTACTGGCCGAGCCGATCGTTCACGACGCTTTCGACGATTGGCCGAACCTCCGAGGACACCAGCTTATCCTTGGTCTGGCTCGAAAACTTCGGGTCCGGCACCTTGACTGAGAGCACGCAGGTCAGCCCCTCCCGCGCATCGTCGCCGGTCAGCGTGACCTTCTCCTTCTTGGTCAGGCCCAAGGCGGTCGCATAGGTGTTGATCTGGCGGGTCAGCGCACTGCGGAATCCGGCCAGATGCGTGCCGCCGTCGCGTTGCGGGATGTTGTTCGTGAAGCAGAGCACCGTCTCGTGGTAGCTGTCGGTCCACTGCAGAGCCGCTTCCACCGTGAGTCCCTCGCGCTCGGCCGTGAGCAGAACCGGCGGATCGATGAGCGGCGTCTTCGTCCGGTCGAGAAAACGCACGAAGGCCTCCAACCCGCCCTCGTAGTGCATCTCGACGGCCGTGGGCTCGGCTTTGCGGGCATCGATCAAGGTCAGGAAAACGCCCGAGTTGAGGAACGCCAACTCGCGCAGCCGGTGCTCCAGGGTGCCGAACTCGAACTCGGTCTTGGAAAAGGTCCGCGGCGAGGGCTTGAACGTGATCTCGGTGCCGGTGACCTCACCTGCCTCGCCGGCGACCACCAGGGGTGCCTCGGGCTCGCCGTCAAGGAACCGCATGAAGTGCTCTTTGCCCTTGCGCCAGATACGCAGCTCCAGCGTTTCGGACAGCGCGTTGACCACCGAAACGCCGACCCCGTGCAGGCCGCCGGAGACCTTGTAGGAATTCTGATCGAATTTTCCGCCCGCGTGCAGGTGGGTCATGATCACCTCGGCGGCCGAGACCCCCTCCTCGGAGTGGATGCCCACCGGTATGCCGCGGCCGTTGTCGAGCACAGTGACCGAGCCGTCGCCGTTCAGCGTAACCTCGATTCGGTCGCAATGGCCGGCCAGCGTCTCGTCGATGGAATTGTCCACGACCTCGTAGACCATGTGGTGCAGGCCCGAGCCGTCGTCGGTATCGCCGATGTACATGCCCGGGCGTTTGCGCACCGCGTCCAGCCCGCGCAGCACCTTGATCGACTCTTCGCCGTAGGTCTCGGCCGGGCCGCTGTCGGAGGCTTGGCTGTCGCTAGCTCGTTGCGTCATGGTCGATCCAACTCAAGGTCATGGCACAAATCATGCCGCCCGGGTGATCCGGGCATCACGCACCAGGAAGAACTGTGCGGCGCCGCGCAGGTCGTCGAATAGCGCGGCGTCGGTACCGGTCATCCAGGCCTGTGCGCCCAGCGCCAGAAGCTCTTCGAACAGGGCCGCGCGGCGCTGCTCGTCCAGGTGCGCGACCACCTCGTCGAGCAACAGAACCGGGGCCGCCCCGCGGTCCAGGGTCAGCAGGCGCGCGTGCGCCAGCACAATGGAAATGAGCAACGCCTTCTGCTCTCCGGTCGAACACAGCTCGGCGGCCAATCCGGTCTCCAGGTGCCGTACCGCCAAGTCGCTGCGATGCGGACCGCTGGTCGCGCCTCCGTTCTCGGCGTCCTGGGCACGGCCCGCTTCCAGGCGCGCGCGCAGCCTGTCCTCGCTCTCCAGCGCCGAAAGCTCGCCAAGCCAGCTCTCGACCTCGCCGATCAACCCCAACTCGGCGCGGGGAAAGGGCCCGACACCGGCAGCACAGGCGCCGGCCAGCCGGGCCATGAGATCGCGCCGGGCCGCCGCGACGGCCACGCCGTAACGCGCCACGGACTCCTCCAGCGAGGTCAGCCAAGCCGCGTCGCCGCGGCCCGTCCTGAGCAGCCTGGCACGCTCGCGCAGCACCTGTTCGTAGGCGGCAACTCGCCCGGCGTGGGCCGGGTCGAAGCCATAGACCAGCCGGTCCAGGAAGCGCCGCCGGCCCGAGGCCGCGTCGCGGAACAACCCGTCCATCTGTGGCGTCAGCCACACGACATTGAACACTTCGCCCAACGCCTGCTGGCCCCGAACAAAAGATCCGTCGACCTTGACCAGCCGCCGGTCCCGTCCCGCCGCCTCGCGCGCCGGATCGCGGCCGGTCCCCAGATCGCACGGTCCCTGCGGACCCATGACGCGGGCCGAAACCGCCCAGACCCGGCCGGCGGCGGTCTCGCCCGGGGCCAGCCGGTCGATCTCGCCAAGTCGCGCCCGCCGCAGGCCCCGCCCCGGAGACAGAAAGGAAACCGCTTCCAGCAGGTTGGTCTTGCCCGCGCCGTTGGGGCCGGTCAGGACCAGGGGCCACGGCTCGGCCTCCAGGGAGACCTGCGCATAGCACCTGAAATCGCTCAACGTCAGGCGGGTAAGCCATAACGCGGCGGCCGAGTTCCCAGGGGCCACGTTGGCCTCCGCCTCGGCGGCATCCGGTTTCGCTGAGTTTGTCCAGTTCACCAATCGTCAGGCGACTCAAGCTAACTCATACCCGCATGGGCATGAGCACGTAGAGCGCGCTCGCATCTTCGACGTCGCGCACGATCGTCGGCGAGGCCGCATCGGACAACGCAAACTCGGCCTTGTCGCCCTCGATCTGCTGGGCGATGTCCAGCAGGTAGCGCGAGTTGAAACCGATTTCCAACGGCTCGCCGCCATAAGTGATCTCGATCTCCTCGACGGCGCTGCCACTTTCCGGACTGGTCGCCGACAAGGTCAGGCTGCCATCGCCAAGCGACAGCTTGACCGCCCGGCTCTTCTCGGTCGAGATGGTCGACACCCGGTCCACGGCGGCGGAGAAGGTTCGGCGATCGACCCCCATGATCTTGTCGTTGCCCGCGGGGATGACGCGCTCGTAGTCCGGGAATGTGCCGTCGATCAGCTTGGACGTGAGCTCGGTGGAATCGAAGGCGAATCGAACCTTGGTATCCGACAGCGAAACCTGCACGCCCTGGTCGCTCTCCTCGATCAACTTGCGCAACTCGCCCACGGTCTTGCGCGGCACGATGATGCCCGGCATACCCTGGGCCCCTTCCGGCAGCGGCATCTCGAAACGGGCCAGCCTGTGGCCGTCGGTCGCCACGGCGCGCAGCAGCGGCGGCGCCCCGTCCTCGGCGCCGTGCAGGTAGATGCCGTTCAAGTAGTAGCGCGTCTCCTCGGTCGAAATCGCAAAGCGCGTGCGATCGATCAGGTTCTTGATCTCGCCGGCCGCCAAGGCAAAGCTCTGCGGCAAGTCCTCCGCGCCGGACGTCGGAAAGTCCTCCTTCGGCAGCGTCGCCAGCGTGAAGGTCGAACGGCCGGAACTCAGCTTCAACTGACCGGCTTCGCCGCTCGCCGCAAGCTGGACCTGGGCGCCGTCGGGCAGCTTGCGCACGATATCGTAAAGCGTGTGCGCCGGTGCTGTCGTCGCGCCCGGCGCAGCCACCTCGGCAGTCGCCTGCTCGACGATGGTGAGGTCCATGTCGGTCGCGGTCAGCTCGAGCCGGCCGTCACCCGCCTCGACCAGAACGTTGGCCAGGATCGGTATGGTGTTGCGGCGTTCCACAACGCTCTGCACGTGGGCCAGTGATTTGAGGAGCGCCGCGCGTTCAATCGTCAGCTTCATGATTCTCTGGGGCTAATTTCGAGTATGTGCAGTCCATCGACAACCGACCGATTTACGGCCGCAAAGCGCCCGTGAATCGGGCCATTCGACAACCACCGCACCGCCAGGAGAATCACGCGAATCGAGGCTCCGCGACACGGTTGCGCAGTATAGCAGCCGTCCCCGCGGAAGGTAAGCTTTAAAGCCGCCCCGCGCGACCGTTCAAGGCCGCCTTATGGGCCCCTTTAGGGGCCTTCGGCCGACGGACCGCCGCGGTTCAACCCTCGAGCATGCGGCGCAGTAGCTCGACGTCCTCGGCAAACCCGTTGTCGGTCGCCTTTAGCTCCTCGATCCTGCGCACCGCGTGCATCACGGTTGTGTGGTCCCGGCCGCCGAACTTCCGGCCGATCTCGGGCAGGGACCGCGTGGTCAACTGCTTGGCGAGGTACATCGCCACCTGACGCGGCCGGGCCACGGCGCGCGCGCGTCGGGCCGAGTGCATGTCGGCGACGCGCACGTTGAAGTGCTCGGCGACGCGCTTTTGGATCTCCTCGATGGTGACTCGCCGGTCGTTGGCGCGCAGCAGGTCGTGCAGCACCTCCTGGGTCGTCTCGAGGGTGATCGACCGGCCGACCAGGGTGCCGTGAGCGACGATGCGGTTGAGCGCACCCTCCAGCTCGCGCACGTTGGACGTGATCTTATGGGCCAGAAACTCAAGAACCTTGCCGGGAATCTCGGCGGCCATCTGTTCCGCCTTGGCCTGCAGGATGCCGAGGCGCAACTCGTAGGTGGTGGGGTGGATGTCCGCGACAAGACCCCAGCCGAGGCGCGAACGCATGCGCTCCTCGACCCCCTCGAGATCCGTCGGGCTCTTGTCGGCCGAAATGACGACTTGGCGGTTCTGGTCGACCAGGGCATTGAAGGTGTGGAAGAACTCTTCCTGGGTCGCCTCCCGCCCGCCGATGAACTGCACGTCGTCGATCATCAGCACATCGACCGAACGGAACTGCTCCTTGAAGGCCATGGTGTCCTTGGTTCTGAGCGCCCGGACGAACTGGTACATGAACTTCTCGGCCGAAAGGTAGATGATCCGGCGCTCGGGCGTGCGCTTCCTGATGTTCCAGGCGATCGCGTGCATGAGATGGGTCTTGCCGAGCCCGACCCCGCCGTAGAGGAACAGCGGATTGAAGGGCACGGTCTTGGCCTCCGCGATCCGTCTGGCCGCGGCGTAGGCCAGCTCGTTCGGCTTGCCGACCACGAAGTTCTCGAAGGTGAACCTTGGATCGAGGGGCGCGCTGATTTCGCGCCGACCATCCGAGGCCTTGCCGTCGTACAATCCGTCGTCGCCGGATTTGGACGGGGGTCTGGCGACCCTCCTGGCGCGCGGGCCGGCCTCGGCACAGGCCTCGCCGTCCGATCCCGGCTTCGGATCCGGCCGGGTCGGCAGCTGAACCACGATCTCGACCTTGCTGACCACGTCGTTCTCGTCGCCCCAAAGAGCGAAGATTCGCTCCGCGTAATTGTTGCGCACCCAGTCGCGCATGAAGCGCGTCGGCACGGCCATGCGGACGACGCCATCCTTGGCGCCCACCAAGGTGAGCGGCTTCAGCCAGCTGCGGAAGGCAGCTTCGCCGACCTCGGTCCGCAACCGACCGCGTACCCGCGCCCACTGTTCACTCGTGTAGGAATCGAGATGCCCGATTTGCATGCCCTTAAACTCTCACCAGAAACGGCAGATACGGACGCCGGAAAAGATCGCGGCACGCAGGCGACACGATGTCGTACGAACTGCTTGCCCCCTGTCCGCGCCCCGACAAACCCTTTCGGACACTGCGCAATTACAGGCATGGCTCACGGAACGCAACCTCTCTAAAACAAGGACCCCGTCTTCTACGGCTTAAAGTATTCGAGCGCCCCCCGGACCGAACACTTCAAAATCAGCATAGCAAATTGTAATGGAAGTCGCCACCCTCCTGTTTGCCTCCAGACGAACATTAAATGATGATTAAGTTGCCGTGCATCATATTGGGGGGTTTTCTTTTGGTTTTCTTTTTGTATATAGGATTTTACTTGTCATCCGCCCCGCGCGCCGACGTGGTTAATGTACCTTTCGGGGCCTCCCTTGGCAATGGGTCCGAAAGGGGAACGCAGAATTTTTCTCGGATTTTTCGGCCCACCAGCCGCGGCGGCGGACCGCGCGACCAGCCCACGCAAAATCGCACCCCGACCGGAGCGCGATGCGGAACGATATTGCGGCAGCGAGGCGGCGGCACGAAGGCCGATCAGCCGATCGCCTTGATCCGTGCGGAAAGGCGCGAGAGTTTCCGACCGACGGTGTTGCGGTGGAGCACGCCCTTGGAGACGCCACGGTGCATCTCCGGCTGCGCCGCGCGCAACGCGGTCTCGGCCACCGTCTTGTCGCCGCCCGAGATCGCCACCTCGACCTTCTTCACGAAGGTGCGGATCCGGCTGATCCTCGACCGGTTGATCTCGGCGCGGCGTTCATTCCGCCGGATCCGCTTCTTAGCGGACTTATGGTGCGCCATGCTTGTCGACCTGCTCTATGAGAATTGTCATACGGAAGGCCGGGGTTATAGCCCCGGGGCGGGGTGCCGTCAAGCGGCGCGAACGCACCGCCCGGCGGCCCCGGAACCGGCCTTTTTTCAGCGATTCTTCCACGCCGGCTTGCGCTTATCGACAAAGGCCTCCATGCCCTCCTTGCGGTCTTCCATTGCGAAAGAGGCGTGGAACATCCGGCGCTCGAACCTGATGCCCTCGGCCAGGGTCGTTTCGTAGGCCCGGTTGACCGCTTCCTTGGCCATCAAGACCGCCGGCCGCGACAGCGAGGCCACCTTGGCGGCCGCCTTCATGGCCTCGTCCATCAGCTTGGCCGCCGGTACGACCCGCGCGACCAGTCCGGCGCGTTCGGCCTCCTCGGCATCCATCATGCGCCCGGTGAGACAGAGGTCCATGGCCTTTGCCTTGCCGACGGAACGGGTCAGCCGCTGGGTGCCGCCCGAGCCCGGGATGGTTCCGAGTGTGATCTCCGGTTGGCCGAACATGGCGTTGTCGGCGGCGATGATCATGTCGCACATCATGGCAATCTCGCAGCCGCCGCCCAGCGCGTAGCCGGCCACCGCGGCAATCACCGGCTTGCGCGTCTCGGCCAGGCGCTCCCAGCCCTTGGTGATGAAGTCCTCGAGGTAGACCTGCATGAAGGTCTTGTCCTGCATCTCCTTGATGTCGGCACCGGCGGCAAAGGCCTTGTCCGAGCCGGTCAGCAGGATGCAGCCGATGCCGTCGTCGGCCTCGAAGGCGTCGAGCGCCTGAGCCAGCTCGTCGATCAGTGCGGCACAGAGCGCGTTGAGCGCCTGCGGCCGGTCGAGCGTGATCACGCCGACCCCGTCGCGGGTTTCAACCAAGATGTTCTCGTAGGCCATGTGCCGTCGGTCCTCCAGATGTCGATTTGATGTATCCCGGGCCGCTATCGCGGCACCAGGGTGAAGCGCACGACGAGCGCGCCGCCGCCGTCCAGGAAATCCAGTGACAGGGTTTCGCCCTCGCGCCGGAACGCCGCGCCGCCGGCCGCCCTCCAGCCGAGCTGCGGCAGCGCTTGACGATAGAAGGCCAACACCGCCTCGCGCGTAACCCGGCCCTGGGCATAGGCCTCGACGATGCGCCCGTCCGGCTTGTCGAATACGACGCCGGCGCCCTCGACCTCGGCCAAGCCGGGCATCAAGGGCAGGTCCTCGACCTCGGCAACGTAGCCCTGGGCCTGGGCGCGCGGCCCCGGCGCGGCGGGGCCGGCCAGGGCCAGCGCGGCGATCAGGGCAGCGAACAGGAATGTGCGGTGTCTTCCGGTCGGCATGCGGCTCTACCTACCTCACCGCTGGCGCCTCGGACAATAGAAAGTCGAGCGGTTCGACTGGACCAGCCGGCGGATGCCGCCGCTTTCGGCCGGATCGCAGTCGCAGTCCGGACAGGCCTCCCCTGCATGGCCGTAGACCGCCCAGTGGTGCTGGAAGTAACCCAGCTCGCCGTCCGCCTGCACATAGTCGCGCAGGCTCGATCCGCCGGCCGCGATCGCCCGGTTCAGCACATCGCGGATGGCCGCGACCAGGCGTTCGGCCCGTCCGCCCCGCACCGTACGGGCCAGGCGCCGGGGCGACAGCCCGGCGAAGTAGAGCGCCTCGCAGGCATAGATGTTACCGAGGCCGGCCACCACCTTCTGGTCGAGCAGCGCCGCCTTGATCGGCGTCCGCCTGCCGCTGAGCGCGGCGGCCAGCGCCGGCCCGTTGAAGGCGTTGCCCAGCGGCTCGGGGCCCAGATCGCGGAGCAGGCGATGCTGCCATAGGCGTCCTTCCTCGACCAGATCCATGACACCGAAGCGGCGCGCGTCGTTGAACCGGATCTGGTCGCCCGCCTCGGTGGTGAAGACGACGTGATCGTGCCGCTCGAGCGGCCGGCCCCGGCCGTTGGTCAGCACCATGCGCCCGGACATGCCGAGGTGGCAGAGCAGCACCTCGCCGCCATCGAGATGCGCCAGGATGTATTTGGCGCGCCGGCCGATGGACAGCACCCGGCGGCCCCGCAGACGCCCGGCGAAGTCGGCCGGCAGAGGAAAGCGCAGGCTTGCGCAGCGTTGCTCGACCTCGGCCAGCACCCGCCCTTCCAGCTTGGGGCGCAGGCCGCGCACGACCGTCTCGACTTCGGGCAGCTCGGGCATGAATATCTGGGCAGAAATCCGGGATAGAAGCGGGAGACAGTATAGCGCGAGCCGGGGGCGCGCGCTATGGTCCGCTCATGACCTCCAGGACCTCCCGCGACACCCCGCCGCCCGACGAGTCCGCCGCCCGGCCGGAGCGGGCCGGCACCACGCATTTCGGCTTCGAGGAGATCGCGGAAGGGGACAAGGCGCCCCGTGTGCGTGGCGTATTTGAGAGTGTCTCCAACCGCTACGACCTCATGAACGACCTGATGTCGGGCGGCGTGCACCGGCTGTGGAAGGCGGCCATGATCGACTGGCTCGACCCGCGCCCGGGGCTGTCTCTGCTCGACGTGGCCGGCGGCACTGGGGACATCGCGCTGCGCGTGATCGAGCGGCTCGGCCCGGAGCGCTGCGGGTTGGCCGTGGTCTGCGACCTGACGCCCGACATGCTGGCGATCGGCCGCGACCGGGCGCTCGACCGGGGTGTTCTGGGCGGCATCCACTGGGTCTGCGGCAACGCCGAGGCCCTGCCCCTGCCGGACCGCTGCACGGACGCTTATACCATCGCCTTTGGGCTGAGGAACGTGACCCGGATCGAGCCGGCGCTCGCCGAGGCGCGCCGGGTGCTCCGGCCCGGCGGCCGCTTTCTCTGCCTGGAGTTTAGTCGCGTCGTGCTGCCGATCTTGGCCCGGCTTTACGACCTCTACTCCTTCAACGTGCTGCCGGCCATGGGCGAGCTGGTTACGGGCGACCGCGACGCTTACCGCTATTTGGTCGAGAGCATTCGCCGGTTTCCGGCCCAGGACGAGTTGGCCGCGATGATGTGGGCGGCCGGCCTCGAGCAAGTGCGCTATCGTAACCTGACCGGCGGCGTGGCCGCCCTGCATTCGGCCTGGCGCCTTTGATGGAGCGCGCCGGATTGGCTCCGGGCCTGCTGCGCCCGCTGCGCCTGGCCTGGCGCCTGCTGGCGATCGCGCGCAGCCTGGCGCGCCACGACGCCCTGGCGCCCCTGGAGGAGGCCGGAATCGCACCGGGAGTGGTCTGGCTGGCCCGCCTGGTTTCGCGCTCCCGGGCCGAAGGCCGCCCGGGCCAGAAGGTGGCCCGGGCGCTGACCGAGCTCGGTCCGAGCTTCATCAAGCTGGGCCAGTTCCTGTCGACCCGGGCCGACCTGCTTGGCGAGCAGCTGGCCGCCGACCTCTCGGAGTTGCAGGACCGCCTGCCGCCCTTTCCCAGCGCGCAGGCGCGGCGCACCATCGAAGCGGAGCTCGGACGCCCGGTCGAGGAGCTCTTCGCCAGCTTTGACGACACGCCGGTCTCCGCGGCCTCGATCGCCCAAGTGCACTTCGCGGTGACCCCGGCGAGCGAGGGCCAGGCAAGCGAGGATGTCGCGGTCAAGGTACTGCGGCCGGGTATCGAGCGCGCATTCGCCCGCGACCTCGAGCTGTTCTACGCCCTTGCCGCCTTGGCCGAACGTGCCCAGCCCAAGCTGCGCCGCTTCAAGCCGGTCGAGGTGGTCGGCGTCTTCGAGGCAACGGTCAAGATCGAGATGGACCTGCGCATGGAGGCGGCGGCCGCCTCCGAGCTGGCCGGCAATTTCGCCGGCGACCCCAGCTACTGGGTGCCGCAGGTCGACTGGCAGCGTTCGTCGCGCCGGGTGCTGACCGCAGGCCAACTCACCGGCATTCCGCTCGACGACCGCGATGCCCTGCTCGCCGCCGGTCACGACCTCGAGGAGGTCCTGACCAAGGCGGCGACGGTCTTCTTTAAGCAGGTGTTTCGCGACGGCTTTTTTCACGGCGACCAGCACCCCGGCAATATGTCGGTCGACCGGGAGGGCAACATCGTCGCCGTGGACTTCGGCATCATGGGCCGGCTCGACCGCAGGACGCGCCGCTATCTAGCCGACATGCTGCTCGCCACGCTGGCGCGCGACTACCGGCGCCTGGCCGAGGTGCACGTCGAGGCCGGCTACCTGCCGCCGGGCGAGGCGCTCGACACCTTCGCCCAGGCGCTGCGCTCGGTCTGCGAACCGATCTTCGGGCGGTCGCTCAACGACATCTCTTTCGCGCGCCTGCTGGCCCAGCTGCTGCAGCTCACCGAATCCTTCAACATGCCAGTGCAGCCCCAGCTCCTGCTGCTGCAAAAGAACATGCTGATGGCCGAGGGCGTGAGCCGACGGCTCGACCCCACGCTCAACATCTGGTTGCTCGCCCAGCCGTTGATCGAAGATTGGATGCGCGAGAACCGCGGCCCGGAGGCCCGTCTGCGCGACGCCGGCCAGGACCTCGCACGCACGCTCGAGCGCCTGCCGGGGACACTGGCCGACCTGGAGCGGGCCGCCGCCGACCTAGCCACGGAGGGCCTCAAGCTGCACCCGGCGACGATCAAGGCCTTTGGCGCGGAGCGCAACGGCGACGGCGCCTCGCGTTGGGCGCTTTGGATCGCCCTGGCGGCGCTCGCGGTTGCCGTCGCCGCCGTCCTGTAATATCGGGAACGGCCTTGCGCGCTTGCCACGGCGAGGCCGCCAGCTTAGGTTATCTACGGTGAAGTCACGTGAAATTTGGCAATTTACCTATGTTGGCGGGAAAACGCATACTCCTCATCATCTCGGGCGGCATCGCGGCCTACAAGTGCCTCGAGCTGATCCGCCGTCTGCGCGAGATGGGCGCTGCGGTTCGCTGCATCCTGACCAAGGCCGGCGGCCAGTTCGTCACGCCGCTGTCGGTTTCCGCGCTCAGCGAGGATAAGGTCTACGGCGAGCTCTTCTCGCTGACCGACGAGGCCGAGATGGGCCACATCCAGCTGTCGCGCGATGCCGACCTACTGGTCGTGGCGCCGGCCACCGCCGACCTTTTGGCCAGGATGGCGACCGGCCGAGCCGACGACCTGGCCTCGACCGCGCTGCTCGCGACCGACAAGCCGGTCCTGGTGGCGCCGGCCATGAACGTGCGCATGTGGGAACACGCGGCGACCAAGGCGAACATGGCGCTCCTGGTCGAACGCGGCGTGATGACTGTCGGCCCCAACGAGGGCGAGATGGCCTGCGGCGAATACGGCCTTGGGCGCATGGCCGAGGCGGCCGAGATCCTGACCGCCATCGAGGCGTACTTCGGTACCGACGCGCCGCTCAGCGGGCGCCGTGCGCTGGTCACCAGCGGCCCCACGGTCGAGGCGATCGACCCGGTACGCTACCTCGCCAACCGCTCCTCCGGCCGGCAGGGCCACGCGATCGCCCAGGCGCTCGCCCGCCTGGGGGCGGCGACCACGCTGGTTTCCGGACCGACGCGCCTCGACGACCCGCCGGGCGTCCAGGTGGTCGCCGTCGAGTCGGCCGAGGAGATGCTGGCCGCATGCCAGGCGGCGCTGCCGGTCGAGGTGGCGGTCTGCGCCGCGGCGGTCTCCGACTGGCGGGTCGAGACGCAAAGCGGGCAGAAGCTCAAGAAGAACGGCGGCGCGCCGCCGCAGATCGAGCTGGCGGTCAATCCGGACATCCTGGCGAACCTGTCGGCGGCCGGCAACCAAAGGCCGCGCCTGGTGGTAGGCTTCGCGGCGGAAACCGAGAAAGTCGTCGCGCACGCCAAGGCAAAGCTGAAGTCCAAGGGCTGCGACTGGATCCTGGCCAACGATGTCTCGCCCGGCACCGGAACCTTCGGTGGCGCGGACAACCTGATCCACTTAATCGACGGGTCGGTGGTCGAGGACTGGCCGCGCATGACCAAGCAGGAAGTCGCCGAACGTCTGGCCCGGCGGATCGCCGGCACCCTGGACACGGCGCCCGGAGATGGCGGAGCATGACACCGATCGAGGTCGCCGTCCGGCGCCTGCCGCACGCCGTGGACCTGGACTTGCCGGCCTATGCGACGCCGGAGAGCGCAGGGATGGACCTGCTGGCGGCGGTCGAGGCCGAGGTCGTGCTGCAGCCCGGCGAACGGCGGCTGGTCCCGAGCGGCCTGGCCATCGCGCTGCCGGCCGGCTACGAGGCGCAGGTCCGACCGCGCTCCGGCCTCGCGCTCAAGCACGGCGTGACGGTCCTCAACGCGCCGGGAACGGTCGACGCCGACTATCGCGGCGAAGTCGGAGTCGTCCTGGTCAACCTCGGCCAGGAGCCCTTCGTCGTGACCCGCGGCAGCCGGATCGCCCAACTGGTCGTGGCCGCCGTCGGCCGGGCGGTTTGGCGTCCGACCGAGGCCCTGGAGCAAAGCGTGCGGGGCGCCGGAGGGTTCGGCTCGACGGGACTGGACGACGCGCGCGTCGGCCCGGGTAAAGGCGCGGCGGAGTAGCCGGGCCATGCTGAGGCTGTCGAGGAAACTGCTGTTCGCCATCGAGGCGGTGGTCGACATCGCCTACAACGCCGGGCCCTCGCCGGTGCGCTCCACCGAGATCTCGCGCCGCCAGGGCATCCCGCGGCGCTACCTCGAACAGGTGCTCCAACAGCTCGTGCACCAGGGCATCCTGTCCGGGCAGCGCGGTCCGCGCGGTGGCTACCGCCTGGCGCGGGAACGACGTCGTATCACGATCGGCGAGATCATACGCGTCGTGCGCAACGTGGAGGGCGCGAGCGATCCGGCCGGCGAACCCGACGGCTCGGAGATCGGCATCAAGGTCGTGCGGCCGATCTGGATCGAGATGCAGCGCGAGATGATGGCGCGCCTCGATTCCCTCACCATAGAGGACCTCTGCGAGAGGGCGCGCGAGCAGAAGGTGCCCCGAAAGCTCGCGGGGGTGCCCGACTTCAGCATCTGACGGCCGGGGCGGCGCGCGGCGGCGCCGGTTGATCCCGCACCCGGCCGGCAGCCGACCCTTGTTGGGATCGCGTTGATGGTCTTGTTTGACTGGATCCAAGGGAGGTACTTCGATGGACAGCACCGTGTCGACGACTGGCGAGTTTCGCGGCCGTGTCTACGACGACGTTTTGGGCACCATCGGTGCAACGCCCCTGGTGCGCCTGAACAAGCTGATGCAGCGCCATGCCAGCAAGGCGGAGATCCTGGGCAAGTGCGAGTTCTTCAATCCGCTCGGCTCGGTGAAGGACCGGATCGGCCTCGCCATGATCGAGGCGCTCGAGGCCGAGGGCCGGATCGGCCCCGATACCACGATCATCGAGCCGACCAGCGGCAACACCGGCATCGCGCTCGCTTTCGTCTGCGCGGCCAAGGGCTATCGCCTGACCCTCACCATGCCCGACACGATGTCCGTGGAGCGGCGCAAGATGCTGCAGATCCTGGACGTCGACCTGCCAGGGCGGAGGCCCTGTTGCAGGAGTTGCCCGACGCCGTGATGCCCCAGCAGTTCGCCAACCCGGCCAACCCGGCGGTGCACCGCGAAACCACCGCCGAGGAGATCTGGAAGGACACCGCCGGGCAGGTCGACGTGGTGATTTCCGGCGTCGGCACCGGCGGTACCCTGACCGGCATCGGCCAAGTGCTCAAGGCGCGCAAGGCCGGAGTGGAGATGATCGCCGTCGAACCCGAGGACAGCCCGGTCCTGTCCGGCGGTGAGCCGGGACCGCACAAGATCCAGGGCATCGGCGCGGGCTTCGTGCCCGAGGTGCTGGATACCGGCCTGATCGACGAGGTGCTGCGCATCGCCAACGACACCGCGATCGCGGTCGCGCGCGAGGCCGCGAGCCTCGAAGGCTTGCCGGTCGGCATCTCCTCGGGGGCAGCTCTCGCCGCGGCACTCGAGGTCGGGGTCCGGCCCGAGAAGGCGGGCAAAACGATCGTGGCCGTGCTACCGTCCTTCGCCGAGCGCTATCTTTCGACCGACCTTTTCGAGGGCGATTAGGGACCCGGAAGCCATGGACCTGGAATTGACCGATCCGCAGATCGAGCGTTATGCGCGCCACTTGGTGCTTCCCGAGGTGGGCGAAGAGGGCCAGGCGCGCCTCCTGGGTTCGCGGGTCCTGGTGGTCGGCGCGGGCGGCCTGGGCTCGCCGCTCCTGCTCTATCTGGCCGCCGCCGGGGTCGGCACCCTCGGCGTGGTCGACGACGATCAGGTCGACCTATCCAACTTGCAGCGCCAGATCGTCCACGACACCTCCAACGTCCGCCTCGTGCCAGGCAACGCCCTGGAGCTGATCGGCCAATACGATCTGGTCGCTGACGGCTCGGACAATTTCCCGACCCGCTACCTGGTGAACGACGCCTGCTACCTCGCGCGCAAGACCCTGGTCGCGGCCGCGATCATGCGCTTCGACGGACAGCTCTCGACCTACAAGGCCCATGAGGACAGCGCGCAGCCCTGCTACCGCTGCATCTTCGGCGCGCAGCCGGGAGATCCGAAACAGAGCTGCGCGGACGTCGGCGTCCTCGGCGCCCTGGCCGGCACGCTGGGTGCGCTGCAGGCGACAGAGGTGATCAAGGAGCTGCTGGGCATCGGTGAGAGCCTGGCCGGTCGCCTGCTGCTCTACGACTCCCTGGGCACCAGCTTTCACACGGTCAAGCTCAAGGCGGACCCGGCCTGTCCGCTGTGCGGCCCGCAGGCAAGCATCCGCGACCTCGAGACGGCCTCCTATAGGGAGTCCGAGCCCTACTGCGCCGCCTGAGGGCGGCGGGGCGGCCGCGGGGTGTTCTTCGAGCAGACCGTCACCCTGCCGCTCTGGCTGGTGCTCCTTACCTGCCTGCTCGCCGCGCTGGCCCTTCTCGACCGCCTGCTGATGCCCGGCGCGCGCTGGTTCCTGCACCGCCGGCTCAACCGCGCGATCGAGAAGCTGAACGCCCGGCTGCACTTTCATATCCGGCCCTTCACGCTGACCCGGCGGCGCGTGCTGGTCGGCAACCTGACCTACGACCCCCAGGTGCTGGCCGCCGTGGAGCAGCTGGCCCGCGCGGAGAACTTGCCGCACGACGTGCTGATCGAGCGCGTCGGCCGCTATGCCCGCGAAATCGTGCCGGCCTTCAACGCCTACCTCTACTTCCGCCTTGGGGTCTGGCTGGCCCGGCGCCTGGCCCGCAACCTCTACCGGGTGCGCCTGGCCCAGGCCGACGACGCCGCGCTCGAGGAGATCGGCGAAGATGCGGCAGTGGTCTTCGTCATGAACCACCGCTCCAACATGGACTACGTCCTGCTCGCCTTCCTGGCCGCCCGGCGCGCCGCGCTCAGCTTTGCCGCCGGGGAGTGGGCCCGGGTCTGGCCCCTGCAGAGCCTGGTACGCGCCATGGGAGCCTACTTCGTGCGCCGGGACTCCGGCAACCTGCTGTACCGCCGGGTGCTGCAGCGCTATATCCAGATGGCCACCGCGGGCGGCGTGACCCAGGCCGTGTTTCCCGAAGGGGGTTTGAGCCGCGACGGGCGCCTGCGCGAGCCCAAGCTGGGCATCCTCGACTACATGGTCCGCGGTTTCCTGCCGAACCAAGGCCGCGACATCGTCTTCGTGCCGGTCGGCATCAATTACGACCGGGTCCTGGAAGAGGACAGCCTGCTGGGCATGACCGGTCCGCGTGCCACGCGCCGCGGCACACGGCGGGCGCTCGGAACCGGGATCCGCTTCCTGCTGCGCAACATTTTCCTGATGAAAAGGCGCCAGCGCACCCGCTTCGGCTATGCCTGCGTGAATTTCGGCCGGCCGGTCTCACTCAGGACCTACCTGGGCGAGCGCGGCATCGTGCCCGGCACGCTGGACCGGGACGCGCGTTTCGTCGCCGTCGAGGCGCTCGGCCGCCACCTGATCCACGAAATCGGCCGGGTGGTGCCGGTTCCGCCCATACCTCTCGTGGCCAGCCTCTTCGCTCAGAGTCCCGAAGACTACCAAACCGGGGAGGAGCTGGCCGTCGCCATCGACGCGCTGGCCGCGCGCCTGCGCACTGCCGGGGCGAAGCTGCAGCTGCCCGGCGACGACTTGTCGAGCGCCCTCAAGACCGGTCTGCGCACCCTGGTCCGGCGCGGCCTTATCGAGAGAGAGGCCGGCGGCTTCGTCGTCGTGGCCGACAAGCGCGACCTGCTGACCTACTACGCCAACTCGATCGCGCACCTGATCGAACAAGAGGCAGGCATATCCCGTCGGTAGCGGGTAACGCCGGCCCAGTATCTCAGAACATGGCCTCGAGCACCCGGTCGGGCGGGGTATGGCCGTCGGCGAAGGTCTTGATGTTGATGATCACCTTCTCGCCCATGGCGATGCGGCCCTCGAAGGTGGCCGAGCCCATGTGCGGCAGCAGGACCACGTTGTCGAGCTGGAGCAGCTTGGGGTTGATCGCCGGCTCGTGCTCGAAGACGTCGAGCCCGGCGCCCGCGACCTCGGCGCCCTGCAACATGCGGGTCAGCGCGTTCTCGTCGATCACCTCGCCGCGGCTGGTGTTGACGATGACGGCGTGGGGCTGCAGCAGCTTGAGCCGTCGGGCCGAAAGCAGGTGATAGGTCGCAGGGGTATGAGGGCAGTTGACCGAAATGATGTCCATGCGCGAAAGCATCTGGTCGAGGCTCTCCCAGTAAGTTGCCTCGAGTTCCGCCTCGATGTCCGGGTGCACGCGGCGACGGTTGTGGTAGTGGACCGAGAGCCCGAAGCCCCGGGCGCGCCGCGCCACCGCCTGGCCGATCCGGCCCATGCCGATGATGCCGAGCCGCTTGCCCCAGATCCGGTGACCCAGCATGGAGGTCGGGCTCCAGCCCCGCCACTCGCCCGCGCGCACCAAGCGTTCGCCTTCCGCGAGGCGGCGCGGCACCGCGAGGATCAGGGCCATGGTCATGTCGGCCGTATCCTCGGTCAGGACCCCCGGCGTGTTGGTGACGTTGATGCCGCGCTGGCGCGCTGTCTTCAGGTCTATGTGGTCGACACCGGTGCCGAAGGAGGCGATCAGCTTGAGGTTCGGCCCGGCCTGGGAGAGCACGCCGAGGTCGATCCGGTCGGTCACCGTCGGGACCAGCACGTCGGCCTCCGCGGCCGCCTCGATCAACTCCGCCTGACTCATCGGCTTGTCTTCGATATTCAGGCGAGCGTCGAACAACTCCATCATGCGCGTCTCGATGGCGTCGGGAAGCCGGCGCGTGACAATGACCAGCGGTTTCTTCTGGGGCATGAACCTCTCCCGGCAACGCATGGCTTTTCGGCTTGCCATAGCAGGTGCGCCGGTCCCTTGTCCAGAGTGCGCGCTCCGGCTCCGCCCCGACCGCTTGACCGCGGGCGGTCGGCGCGGGTAGGAGAACGCTCGGCCGCCCGCCGGGTGCCGGAATCCTCACGTAGAGAAGCTGTTGGAGGTCCGTGTTGAACCGCCGTGGCGTATTGGTCTTTTGTCTGGCGATCCTGCCTACCGTCTGCGCCGGCGCCGGCTCGGCCCAGGACGCCGCCGGACCGGCGGGCACCCGCCAGGCCGAGCGGCCGGGGCGCACCGGCCTGCCGCTGCCGCGGTTCGTCTCGCTGCGCGCCGCCGAGATCAACCTGAGGATCGGCCCGGGCGTCCGATATCCGATCGACTGGGTTTACCGACGGCGCGGATTGCCGGTGGAAGTGATCGACGAGTTCGAGACCTGGCGGCGCATCCGCGACCACGAAGGGACCACGGGTTGGGTGCACCAGTCCATGCTGGACGGCCGGCGCAGCGTCATGGTGACCGGCGAGGCCCGTCTGCTCAGACGCGCGCCGGAGGCCGGCGCGCCCGGCGTCGCCCACCTGGAAGCAGGCGTCATCGCCCGTCTGGAAGGCTGCGAGGGAGACTGGTGCCGCGTCACCGTGGAACGCTTCGACGGCTGGCTGCGGCGCGGCGAGGTATTCGGTCTCTATCCAGGCGAAAAGGTTCCCTAGCCGTTACGCGAAACGCATGCGGCTTCTTGGCACCGCAGGGTTCGCGTCGGCAACCACCCGCTCAGCCGGGAAGCGGGCGGCAACGGTCGTGCCGGCCTCGGCCCGGCTCTCCACATCGACCGAGCCGCCGTGGACCTCGACCAGGGCCTTGACGACCGACAGACCGAAACCCGGGCCCTGGGATTTCCCGGCGACCGAAGAGTCGATCTGGCTGAAATCCGCGATCGTGTTTGCAGCGTACTCCCGATCGGCCGCGCTCCCGCCGTCCGCGACCCTCAGGACGAACTGTCCATCATCGTCCAGTTCCGTCGCGACTGTGACTTGGCCTCCACGGGGCGTAAACTGCACGGCATTGCAGAGCAGGCAGGACAGGATCTCGCGGAACGCGGAATCGTCGGCCCGCAGGACCTTGCAGGACTCGGAGAGGTCCGTCGCCAGGCGCACCCCGCCGGCCTCGGCGATCTCGCGCACGCCTTCCACCGCGGCGGCCACGGCCTTGCGCAGGTCGAGCGGCTGGTCGTCCAGTTCGACCCTACCCGACTCCATGCTCGACAGCATCAGGACTTCGTCGATCATCTTGAGCAGTCGTTCGGCGCTGGCGTTTATCGAATGGACATAATCCTTGTACTGTTTTGAGCCGACCGGTCCGAACATCTCCGATTTCATGATCTCCGAGAACCCGAGGATGGCGTTGAGTGGCGTGCGCAGCTCGTGGCTCATGGCGGCAAGAAACCGGGATTTGGCCTGGCTCCCCACTTCGCTCAAGTGCGCGCGCTCCAGTCTGTCGCCCAGGAGGAGGTTCTCGTAACGCAGGCTCAGGGATCCCACGAGCGATCGGTTGAAGCGAGCCGCGACCGCGCAGAAGACCGCCCACATCAGGCCGGCCATGGCCGCCAGGACGAGGTGTCGCACGTCACCTTGCAGCAGGAAGGCACCGGCCTGCCCCAGACCTATGAGCGTCAGGAACGACAGCGCCGCCGGCAGCCAGATGCTGAGCGTGACGATGGCACCGGCTGCCAATCCAGCCACGACATAAGCCAGGACCAACTCCGCGACAGGCTCATCGGGTATGAACATGAGCATACAGCCGACGCCCCAGGCGGCCCCGCTGGCCGCCGATCCGAGCGTGAAGAGCATCGCCCAGCGCCCGGCATCCTGCGCTCCCCGGGGCCGCATGCGATACGCATGGAACAGGCCGGCACGCGCCAGGGCTATCAACCAGACGCTGCCAAGCCACAGCAGCGCGGGCAGGCCGAGCCAGTGCCAAAACAGCGTCACGACAAGGGCGGGGACCACTACGTTGGCAATCAGGATGAACTTTTCCTGGCCGTACAGCCCGGCGGTCTGCTCGGCCTTTATCCAGGCCCGCTTCGTGGCTTGCGACTGATCCGTCATAGGACCCACCCTCCCAACCCCGATCGTCGGAGGCCATGAACCGAGAGGACAGAGCGAGGGCGTTTTGCCAGCGGATCGACGATACCGGATAGTAAAGCGCAAATTACGGTCAGCGGCAGATCGGCAAAAACGCTATGGCGATACTTGACCATTTTCGGCGTGCCCTGCAATTGAACCTCTTCCCTTGTTGTGGAGGTAGGTCCGGGAACAGCTTGCCAATGTGACAGCGGTCACGATTGTGTTAAATTTAGAGAAAATCCGAGCTATCGGCGCCATGGCGGGTGCCGTTGGAGACTCCGGCCTCGCCCCCCCTTGGAGGCGCGCTGTTACTCTGTGGCCGCGACGCGGCCTCCCGCCAGTTCCCCCCATGCCTGGCGCAGGACCGATTGCCCGGCCCAGGCCGCGAGCGAGGCCATGACCAGGCCGACAAACAGATCCGGCCAATAGGCACCCGTCACCGCGACGCCCCCGGCCGCGGCCAGGACCGCGAGGTTGCCGATGGCATCGTTGCGGCTGCACAGCCAGACCGCGCGCAGGTTGGCATCGCCCCCGCGGAAGCGGAACAGCAGCAGCGCACAGCCCAGGTTGGCGCAAAGCGCCAGCAGGCCGATGACACCCATCACCGGCGCTTCGGGGCTGGCGCCCAGGACCGCGTTGTGCACGCTGGAACCGAGTACGAAGAGCCCGAAGGCCAGCATCGCAAGACCCTTGACCAGGGCCGCGCCGGCCCGCCAGGAGAGCGGCTTGGACAGTACGTAGAGCGCCGTGGCGTAGTTGAGCGAATCGCCGAAGAAATCGAGCGCATCGGCCTGTAGCGCAACCGACTGGGCACCCCAGCCGGCGCCCGCCTCGATCAGGAACATCGCCACG
>CAMYMY010000010.1:0-4632 GCA_947259625.1 uncultured Kiloniellales bacterium
CTCTGCGCATCGACGACTCGCAGCCTTCTCTTCATATCGGCCTGGGCGACGTCCTGCAGCGCGCCGGACGGTTCGACGAGGCGATCGCATCGTTCAACAAAGCGCTTCAGCTCCACCCCGACTCCTACAAGGCACGCTACAACCTCGGCGTGACATTCGGACGCCAGGGCCGGCTCGAGGAGGCCATTGCCGAGTACCGGAAGGCTCTCGGGCTCGCGCCGCAAGCCGTGGAGGCGGCGCGTGCCCACAACAACCTGGGCGCCATTCATCTCGAGCGTGGCGAGATCGGAGAGGCCTCTGCGCGTTTCCAGAGCGCCGCCGAGATCTCGCCTTTCAATCTCGAGTCGCGTTACAACCTGGCGCTCATCCACCTCGAGCGTGGCGAGCTCGACCGGGCCATCGAGCGCCTCGAGGAGGCGTCGAGGCTGCAGCCCAATCATGAGCTGGTAAGCGTTCGCCTGGGAACCGCCTACCTCTTCAAGGGTCGCGACCAGGACGCCTTCAGAAGCTACCTTCTGGTGAGGCGCCTCTACCCGCGGAACTGGATGGCGCCGCTAGGGTTGGCAGTTCTCCATGCGCGCGCCGAACAGGCCGACCAGGCGCGTGCGCTTCTGGAGGAAGCCATCGAGCTCGGCGGTGAAGCGGCCCGAGACCGCGCGGCTGGCTTCCCGGTCCTGCAGGACTCTCTGCGCTAGCCGGTATCAGGGCTCGACAACCGGTAGCCTTATCCGGGAAGGATGCTCGGGTGAGTGGTGGCTCGTGTTGCGGGCCACCACGCCCTCTGTCTCGTCGTAGTTGTTACCGCCGGTGTTCAGGTTGCGTAGCCCTTACAGGCACCGGTTTCCGACGGTGGGAATCGGTGCCTGTCCCTTAATCTAGCCGCTCGGGCTCAGCGGCCTTCGAGCGGCCCTTGGTAGAGATCGAGCCAGTCCAACGTTTCGCGGATGACCGCGTTCCAGTCGTTCGGGAGGTGCCCTCCTTCGAGCACCACATGACGCTTGTGCTCGGGAGGCGTCGCCAGCAGGTCGAATATGGGCAGCTGAGCGGTCTCTACCGGCAGGCCGTAGTCACTCCGACCATTGACCATGAGCACGGGCGTCGAGACGCGCGGCGCATAGTCCAGCGGGTTGATCTCGGGCGGCTCGGCCAGCATGTGGCCGTCGTCGAGACCACCGGCCAGGTAGACCAGGACTTCGAAGCGATCTTCGATGGCGGTGAACAACGGCCCGTACTCGGCGCCATAGCTCAATCCCAGGTAGGCCAGATTCCCGGTCTGAAGATCCTCGCGCGTCCGGAGATAGTCGACCGCGCGCTGCAGGTCGTTCACGCGCTGGACCAGCAGGTCGCGGAGCGCTCGCCCGCTCAGCCGTTCGGTTCGTTCGCCGCCCCCGCGCTCGAGAGTGCCCTTGTAGGCGGGCCAGACCAGGGCACGGCCGCTACGCGGCACGAAGAGGGCGGGGTCGGAGGCCATGTCGTCGATCGATGGCAGCAGGCCCGCGCCGCTGTGAGGCGAGTAGACAACGGTTTGGTACGGAGGCGAGGCGCTTCGAGGGAGAAAGAGGTGAGCGAGCACACGCTCGCCTCCATACGCAGCCGTGAAGCTGACGGTCTCCCGCCGCCAGTTGGGGTGCGACTCGTCCACCGACTCGAGTCGGGCGTCGAGTGGCAGGGGCTCGTAGTCGAAGTACGATCGGTAGAACTCGAACACCTCGTCGGCTACCGGCTCTACCTCGATCTGCTGGGACCGCCCCTTGCAGGGCAGGTCTACCACGCCTACGAGCTGGGCGAAGAGGAGGCGCGGGTACGCACCGCCCTGGACTTGGCGGCCGAGGGCCGCTCGGTCGCGCTGGTCTGCTCGGGCGATCCGGGGATCTACGCCATGGCGGCGCTGGTCTTCGAATTGCTGGACCGGGACGAGCGGGTGGACTGGAGGCGTGTGGCGATCACGGTCGTACCTGGCATCTCGGCCCTGCAGGCCGCGGCCGCGCGGATCGGCGCGCCACTTGGCCACGACTTCTGTGCGGTGTCGCTCTCCGACTTGCTGACGCCCTGGCCGGTGATCGAGCAGCGCCTGAAGGCCGCGGCCGAGGGCGACTTCGTCGTGGCGCTCTACAATCCGGTATCGAAGCGCCGCAGCCGGCAGCTCGCCGCCGCCGCCGGGATCCTGCGCGCCCGGCGGCCCGGCGACACGCCCGTCGTACTGGCACGCAACCTGGGGCGCCCGGGCGAGGAGGTCGCGGTGATCGCGCTGGACGACCTGACGCCCGAGAAGGCCGACATGCTGACGGTCGTCCTGGTGGGCTCGACCGCGACCCGGCGGGTGGCGCGCGGCGGCGGCGGCGACTGGGTCTATACCCCGCGCGGCTACGCCGCCAAGGCGGGCAAGAGCCCGGAGGACGCGGCGTGACCGTGCACTTCATCGGCGCCGGGCCAGGCGCGGCGGACCTGATCACGCTGCGCGGCCGCGACCTGATCGCGCGCTGCCCGCTGGTGCTCTACGCCGGCTCGCTGGTGCCGCGCGAACTCCTGGCCTGCGCCAAGCCCAACGCCCGGGTCATCGACACGGCGCCGATGACGCTCGATCAGATCGTCGAGCAGATGCGCGAGGCGGAGGAAGCAGGCCAGGACGTGGCCCGGGTGCATTCCGGCGACCCCTCGCTCTACGGCGCGATCGCCGAACAGATCCGCCGCTTGAGGGACCTCGGCATCGCCTACGACGTGACGCCCGGCGTGCCAGCCTATGCCGCGGCGGCGGCGGCCCTGGGGCAGGAGCTGACCCTGCCGGGCGTAAGCCAGACCGTGATCCTGACGCGCACCGCCATGAAGGCCTCTGCCATGCCCGAGGGCGAGGACCTCGTGACCCTGGCGGCCTCGGGCGCGACCCTCGCGGTGCATCTCTCGGTGCGCAACCTGAAGCACGTGACCGAGACCCTCGCGCCGATCTACGGCGCCGATTGCCCGGTCGCCGTGGTCTATCGGGCGAGCTGGCCGGACCAGCAGGTGATCCGCGGCACGCTCGAGGACATCCGGCAGAAGGTGCGCGCGGCCAAGATCACCCGCACGGCGCTGATCCTGGTCGGCCGCGTGCTGAACCAGGCGGATTTCGCCGACAGCCGGCTGTACGATCCCGGCCACGTTCACATCCTGCGGCCGAAGCGCCGGGCCTAGCGACGATAGATAGCAGCGCCAGCGGCCGGCCCGTGCTATTGTTCGCCCCACAGGTCCAGCAGATTGCCAGGCGGATCCCGCGCAACATGACCAAGACCAAAGGGGGCTGCGGGGAATCCATGGAGCAGTTGCAGGACGACAACGGGTAGAGTTACGTCATACGGGTTACAGGGGAGGAGTAGAAATGTTTGAAAAAGCCAGATCAATCTTTCTGCCTGTCGCAGGCGTCCTGGTGTTGCTCGCCGCGACAATCGGACAGCCCGCACCCGCGCAGGCGAAACCCGTCAGAATCGCGTTTGGGGACATTGCCTCCGTCGAATCGCTCAATTTCCTGATCGCGCTCGAGCGGGCCAAGGAGAGGGGCTTGGAGATCGATGTCACCTTCTTCAAGTCCGAGGACATCGCGGCGCAGGCCGTCGTCGGCGGGCACGCCGATATCGGGGTTGGAACGCCCTATGCGCTGCTGCAGAAGGTCAAGGCACCGATTCGGATGTTCTTCCAGTTGAGCGCGCTGCGCTTCTATCCCATCGTCAACACCGAGTACTACAAGGGCTGGAAGGACCTCGACGGCGAGGAGTTCGTGGTCCATTCGCGGGGTTCGGGCACCGAGGCGATCATGAACCTCATGGCCAAGCGCGAGGGTATCACCTTCAAGCGCCTCAGCTACGTCCCGGGTTCCGAGGTTCGCGCCGGCGCCATGCTCCAAGGCAATATTCGAGCGACCATCGTGGATGCGCCCAACCGCAACCTGCTGCTCGAAAAAGGCGGCGACAAGTTCATGGTCCTGCCGATGGAGGGCGTCGACGCCAGCGACGAGGCGCTCTACGCCAGCACGGATTTCCTGGAATCGAACCCGGAGACGGTCGATATCCTGGTCGAGGAGTTGCTGACCGTGTGGCGCGCGATCAACAAGGACCCGGACTATGTCACCGCCCAGCGCAAGAAGTACGGCCTGCTTGCGGATCTGCCCGCCGAGCTCGAGCCGGAAATCATTCCCTATTTCACCGAGTCGGCCAAGAGCGGCGCCTTTCCGGTCAATGGCGGCGGCCCCGAAGCGGTCAAGACCGATTTCGAGTTCTACGCAATCGCCGGCCAGTTGCAGGGCGACCCGGCCAGCCTGAAGATCGAGGACTTCTGGTATCTCGGTCCGCTCGACAAGGCCCAGAACAAGCTGGGCCGGATGTGACCGCATCGGCGAATTGAGCGCGAAAACCTGACCGATGGCCGTATCGGTCCGGGACCTCCCTGCCCCCGGCCGATACGGCTTCCGAGCCGTCGAGAAACCGTCGGATGACGACACGTGATTTTGAGCCTGTAGGACTGGGAGGGCGGTTTCGCCCGCTTTCGTCCACCGCCGTCTGGCAGCTGGCGTCCTTCGCCCTGGTGTTCGGGGCGTGGGAGTTCGCGGGGCGGGTGCCGATCAGCCCGGCCTTCCCGACCTTCGGCGCGACGATGACCGCCCTG
>CAMYMY010000010.1:4653-27367 GCA_947259625.1 uncultured Kiloniellales bacterium
ATCAGCCCGGCTTTTCCAACCTTCGGCGCGACGATGGCGGCCCTGTTTCAGATGACGCTCGACGGCAGCATGGGACGCGCTTATCTCTCGACGCTGCAGCCCTTGGTCATCGGCCTCTTCATTTCGGGCGTTTTCGGGATACTCGCCGGTATCGCGATGGGCCTGTCGCGGCTTTTCGAATTCTTCGTCGCGCCGGTCTTCATCGTTCTTCAGGCCGCCCCCGTCGCCGCCCTCATTCCCTTGATCACCTTCATTTACGGAATCGGCCTGACCGCCAAGGTCATCGCGGTCTGTATCCTCGCCGCCCCGGTCATCGTGCTGAACTCCTACAAGGCCGTGCGAAACGCCAGCCCCTCGCTGATCGAGATGTGCCGGGCATTCCAGGGCAGCAGAGTGCAGGTCATCGCCAAGATCATCCTGCCCGACGCCAGTCCGCTCATCTTCGCGGGTCTGAGACTGGGCATAGCGGCCGGATTCATCGGGGTCGTCCTGGCCGAGCTGCTGATCACGCCGACCGGCATCGGGGACCTGATCACCTACCATCGGTCCGTCGCCGACTATGCCGAGATGTACGCCGCCATCTTCTCGATCGTCGCGTTCGCCGCGATCACCGTGAGCAGCCTTCAGAAACTCGAGACCATGGTCTTCAGGCCCGAGAAGAAGGAGGGTTGATGAATACCTCCGGCGCCACAGATCCCGTCGAGACCGCGACGAAGCCGGACGGCATCGTTCAGGCGAGAGGCATCTCGAAAACCTACGACGGCGGCATTCAGGCTCTCGAGGGCATCGATCTCGGCTTTCCCAAGGGTGAGCTGACGACGCTGCTCGGGCCGAGCGGCTGCGGCAAGACGACTCTGCTCAAGATCATTGCCGGACTGCTGGAGCCGAGCGCGGGCACGATAATCGTCAACGGCCGCGCGGTTACCGGCCCGGGCCCGGAGAGGGCCTTCGTGTTTCAGGACTTCGCCCTCATGCCCTGGGCGAGCGTGCTTCGCAATGTCGCGTTCGGGCTGGAACTGAGAGGCGTGCCCCGGCGCGAGCGGCACGGCATCGCCCGGTCCCATATCGCGAAGGTCGGCCTGGCGGGCTTCGAGGAGCGCTACCCCCACGAGCTGTCGGGCGGCATGCGTCAACGGGTGGGGCTCGCGCGCGCCCTGGCCGTCGACGCCGAGGTGCTGTTGATGGACGAGCCCTTTTCGGCGGTCGACGAGCAGACCAGACGGAAGTTCCAGGAGGACCTGCTGCATCTGATCCAGAGCGAGAACAAGACCTTCATCTTCGTCACGCACAGCATCGAGGAGGCGGTCTACGTGTCCGATCAGGTCGTCCTCCTGACACCGCGGCCGGGCGCGGTGTCGCGCGTGATCCGCACCGGGCTGGATCACGGCGGCAGTCCGGAGGAGCTGCGCCGCAACAAGCGCTATCTCGATATGGTCGAGGAGATCTGGCAGATGCTTCGCGAGTATCTGGTGTGAGGGCGCCGTCGCCATGAGGATCCTCGGCCGCGACATTCCGATCATGTTCGCGCTGGTCTTCTGGGCCCTTGCCTGGGAAATCGTCGGGCGTGCCGAGCTGGTTTTTCTCGTGCCGCCATTCTCGCATGTTCTGGCGGCCCTCGCCGAGATGGTGCAGACCGGCAAGTTCCAGGATGCCACCCTGCTGACGTTCGAGTCTTTCGCACTGGGCATGGGGCTGGCGCTGCTCCTCGGCATTCCGCTTGGGGTCCTGATGGGTCGGGTCGAGGCGGCGGAGAAGCTTCTCGGCACATGGGTCAACGTCTTCGTCAGTGCACCGCTCACCGCCCTGGTACCGGTCATCATGATCCTCTTCGGCCTGGGGCAGACGACCATCGTCGTGACCGTGATGCTGTTCGCGGTCTGGATCATCGTCCTGGACACCCAGGCGGGTATCAAACACGTCAACCCCTCGTTACTCGAAATGGCCCGTTCGTTCGGGGCAAGCCGGCTCGACCTCTACGCCAGGATACTTCTCTTGGCGGCACTGCCCGAAATCCTGGCCGGGGTGCGATTGGGGATTATCCGAGCCGTGAAGGGGGTGGTGATCGGACAGCTGCTCGTCTCGATCATCGGCTACGGCGAGCTGTTCGAGCTGTACTCCCGCAACTTCCTGATGGAGCAGTTCTGGGCCTTGACGATCCTGCTCTTCGCCTTCGCGATGCTGGCCGCCGAACTGGTCGGCTGGGCCGAGCGAAAGGTCGAGTTCTATGCCGGCGCGCGGGGCTGAACCGTCAAGCCTCTGCAACCCTGGCCTTGGCGAGAAGCTGGTGTGCCCTAGTCTCGAAAGCGGTCACGACCCGCCGGACGGCGGTGTCGAATATGACGGCGGTGAGCTTCTCTATCGCGCCCGAGCGCAGCTCGTAGTCGACGGAGAAGGTCGCGGCGCAGCCGCCGCGCGGAGCCGGCGCGAAGGTCCAGTGGATTTCCAGGCGGCGGAACGGGCGCTCGTTCGAGGTGGTTCTTATGTGGTCGGGCCGTTCGAGAACGGTCGTCGAGGCGAAGCGGAAGCGCGCGATCATGGGGCCGACCACCTGCTCGACCTGCTCCGTGTTGCCGTCGCGGCGGCGCACTCTCGCGGCATGCCACCAGGGCAGGAACTCGGGATAGCGCTCAACATCGGCGATCAGATCGAAGAGCCGCTCCATCGAATAGGGCAGCACACGTGTTTCCCGGTATCTCGGCATCGCGCATTCCGTTCCTTGTCCGGAAGTCCAGCCTATGCGCTCAACCGATCCAAATCCAGGCCGCGAGCCAAAAGGTCCCGGCCGCGTGAATTGCCAGCGTCGCCTTGATGCTCCTCGTCAGGGCGCGCCGCCGGTCCGCGGTTCGGACCATCCCGCGGGCCACGCCAAGCGCGGCCAAGAAAAGCAACGCCGCCGCCGCGGCAGCGGCAAGGGGAACCAGGCCCACGGCAGCAGCCGCCACGACGCAGAGCGCGGCCAGAACATTCAGCAGGACATAGAGGTCACGTGTGCCGTCCAGTCCCAGGCGAACCACGAGGGTGCGCTTGCCCGTCGCCCCATCGGCCACGGCGTCCGGAATCTCGTTGACGAGCAGGATGTTGACCACCCAGAGCGCGACCGGCAGGGAGAGCAACAGTCCTCCCCAATCGAGCGACCCGCTCTGTAGCCAGGCGGCGCCGGTCACCGGCAGGACCCCGAAACCGACCCCTACCGCGGCTTCGCCGAGACCGCGCGCGCTCAGCCGCACGGGCGGCACGGAATAGAGGATCCCGAGGGTGAGCCCTACCGCTCCGAACAGGAGGACCCCCAAACCTTTCGTCGCGAAAAGCGTGATCCCGAGCACGGCCGCGAAGACCAGGAGCGCAACGCCCCAGCGGAACATCTGGCGCGCCGTCATGATGCCGTCCTGGATGTGGCGGGAGCCGCCGGTAAAGGGGGGGATCCGCCCCGTGTTGATCCGGTCGGTGCCCCCTAGATCGTCGTAAACATCGTTGAGGATGTTCACCCCGGCATGGACCGCGAGCGTGGCGGCAAGCGCCAGGGCGAAAGGCCCGGGGTCGAGCGTCCCGTCCAGGCGGGCGCCCCAGGCCGTGCCGAGCAACACCGGCAGGGCCGAGGCCGGAAAGAACATGGGCCGGGTGGCCGTCAGGAGCCGCTTCGCGCATCCTAGGGGCGGTCGGCCGAGGCGCGCGCCGCGCGACGGCTCGATGCCGGAGGTCGTTGTCATTGGATTTCGACCCTTCCACTCGAATCGTAGCGCCCAACGTGCCGGCAGCGCATTGAGGCACGTCAAATGGTCGAATCGACAGCTCGGCGGTCGCGAGTCGTGGCCTATTTCCAACAGCACGCCCCGGGGTTAGCCTTCCAGAGGCAACTTCGGACGGTCCGCGGTTCGCCCGCGAGCGAGGAGAGCATGGATGACTGGGAACACCTACGAGACCGGCCGCCTGAACCTGCCCTTTGTCGGCCACAGCACCTTCGCCAAGCAGCCGGTCTGCCTCGATTGGGACCGGATCGAGGCCGAGGTCGCGGTCCTCGGCGTGCCCTTTGACATGGGCACGCAGTACCGCTCGGGCGCGCGTTTCGGGCCGCGCGCGATTCGCGAGGCCTCGACGCTCTTCTCCTTCGGGCACGGGGGGGCTTACGACTTCGAGGACGACGTCACCTATCTGCCCGTCGACCAGGTCCGGATCGTCGATCTCGGCGACGCCGACATCGTCCATACCGACACCAAGCGCAGCCATGCCAATACCGAGGCCGCGGTCCACAAGATCCTGGAGAGCGGCGCGCTGCCCGTCATCCTGGGCGGCGACCACTCGATCACGGCGCCTTGCCTCGCCGCCTATTCCGAGCAGCCGCCGCTGCACGTCATCCATTTCGACGCGCACCTGGACTTCGTCGACGAGCGCCACGGCGTGCGCTACGGCCACGGCAACCCCCTGCGGCGCGCCTCCGAGATGGAGTGGGTCACCGGCATGACCCAGATGGGCATCCGCAACGTCTCCTCCTCGAATCGGGACGACTACGACGACGCGCGCAAGGCGGGCTCGGAAATCCTCTCGGTCCGCGACGTCCGGCGGCTGGGTGCCGAGGGCACGCTGGCCAGGATCCCGGCCGGCCTGCGCTACTACGTCACCATCGACATCGACGGCTTCGATCCCTCGATCGCGCCTGGCACGGGAACGCCCAGCCACGGCGGCTTCCTCTATTACGAGGTGCTGGAGATCCTGCAGGGCCTGGCACGCAAGGGCGAGGTCGTCGGCCTCGACCTGGTCGAGGTCGCGCCAGATTACGACCCGACGGGGATCACCTCCTTCCTGGCCGCCCAGCTGCTGATGAACGTGCTGGGCTTCGTGTTCCACGAACGCAGCCGGAAGGGAGCCGTGTCATGAGGGCCTACGAGATACAAAGCGACGGCGGGATCGACGCGCTGGCAGTGGTCGAGCGAGAGACGCCGCGGCCCGGGCCGGGTGAAGTGCTCGTCCGCCTGCGCGCCTCCTCGCTGAACTACCGGGACCTCTCCACGGTGCTCGACCCGCTCTCGCGCGGGCTGAGCCTGCCGCTGATCCCCAACTCCGACGCCGCCGGAGAGGTCGTCGAAGTCGGACCGGGTGTCACCCGCTTCAATCCGGACGACCGCGTCATGGGCTTGTTCTTCCAACGCTGGACCTCCGGAGGCATCAGCGCCGAGGCCATGGCCAGCGCGCTCGGCGGCGCGCTGGACGGCGTGTTGTGCGAGCACGCGGTGCTGCGCGAGGACGGCCTCGTCGCGCTGCCCGATCACCTCGGTTTCGAGGAGGGCGCGACCCTGCCCTGCGCGGCGCTCACCGCGTGGCACGCCCTGGTAACCAAGGGCGGCGTCAAGGCCGGCGACACGGTCCTGCTGCTCGGCACCGGCGGCGTCTCGCTCTTCGCGCTGCAGTTCGCCAAGCTGCATGGCGCGCGGGTCGTCATCACCTCGAGCAGCGACGAGAAGCTGGAACGGGCGCGGGGCCTAGGCGCCGACGAGACGGTCAACTACCGTCAAACGCCCGCCTGGGCCGAGGCCGTGCGCGAGGCGACCGGCGGCCTCGGCGTCGACCATGTGGTCGAGCTGGGCGGCCCGGGCACGCTCGAGCAGTCGATACAGGCGACCCGCGTCGGCGGGCGTATCAGCCTGATCGGCATCCTGACCGGCATGGCCGGCGCCGTGAACCCGACGCCGGTCATGCGCAGCAGCCTCTGCCTCCAGGGCATCTATGTGGGCAACCGCGAGATGTGCGAGGCCATGAACCGGGCGATCGGACTGCATGGGCTGAAGCCGGTGATCGACCGGGCGTTCGACTTCGCCGAGGCGCGCGCGGCTTTCCACCACATGCGCTCGGCCGGCCACTTCGGCAAAATCGTCGTGCGGATCTGAGCGGAAATCCGGGACATGTTCTCCAGCGCGCCGACCGGCGCCTTCGCCGGGCTTTCGGCAGTCCGGACCAATCAGCGGCACTGAACCTGGGAGCAGGACCATGAACGCACGCGATTCACGCTACGACATCCTGTTCGAGCCGGTGAAAATCGGTCCGGTCACGGCGAAGAACCGTTTCTATCAGGTTCCCCACTGCACCGGGCTGGGCTGGCTCCGGCCGCGGATGCTGGCGGCGCTGCGCGGCGTCAAGGCCGAGGGCGGCTGGGGCGTGGTCTGCACCGAATACTGCTCGATTCACCCGACATCCGACGACCTGCCGTTCCCCTCGGCGAGCCTTTGGGACGACACCGAAATCAAGGCCAACGCGCTGATGACCGAGAAGGTGCACGAGCACGGGGCGCTGGCCGGGGCCGAGCTTTGGATCGGCGGGGCGCGCGCCGCGAACCTGCTCACCCGCGAGGTCTCGATGGACGTGGACAGTATGCCCAACCACGCGGGCAACCCCTACCAGACCAGGGCCATGGACAAGGCGGACATCCGGGCCCTCAGACGGTGGCACCGCGAGGCCGCCTTGCGGGCCAAGACCGCGGGTTTCGACATCGTCTACGTCTATGCGACGCATCACTACATGCTGTCGCATTTCCTGTCGCCAGCGACCAACTCCCGGACCGACGAGTACGGCGGCAGCCTCGAGAACCGGGTCCGGCTGATCCGCGAGCTGATCGAGGACACCAAAGACGCGGTCGGCGACGCCTGCGCGGTGGCCGTCCGGTTCTCGGCGGACGACGGCGGCGGCGAGGACGGGGTTCCCGTGCACGGAGAGCGCCGCGACATGTTCGAGATGCTGGCCGAGTTCCCAGACCTCTGGGACATCAACATTGCCGACTATTCCTACGAAATGGGCGTCTCCCGCTTCGTCAAGGAAGGTTCGCTCGAGCCCTACATGGATTTCGTCAAATCGGTGACCTCGAAACCCGTGGTGACCGTCGGCCGCTTTACCTCGCCCGATACCATGGTCGATCAGGTAAAGCGCGGCATCGTCGATTTCATCGGCGCGGCCCGGCCCTCCATCGCCGATCCCTACTTGCCAAACAAAATCGAGGAGGGTCGCCTCGAGGACATCCGCGAGTGCATCGGCTGCAACGTCTGCTATTCGGGCGACGGCAAGGGCGTGCCCATCCTGTGCACGCAGAATCCGACGGTCGGCGAGGAGTGGCGCCGCGGCTGGCATCCCGAAAGGATCGAGACGAGGGGTTCTGAGGCGAAGGTGCTGATCGTCGGCGCCGGACCGGCGGGGCTCGAGGCCGCGCGCGTGCTCGGCGAGCGGGGCTATGCCGTGATGATCGCCGAGGCGCGCCGTGCGCTCGGCGGCCGGGTCACGGCGGAATCGCGGCTGCCGGGCTTGAGCGAATGGGCGCGCGTCCGCGACTACCGGGTCCAGCAGATCGGACGCATGACCAACGTCGAGGTCTACCGGGAAAGCAAGCTCGCCACGGACGACGTGCTCGCGGTCGCGGCAGATCACGTGGCCATCGCGACCGGCGCCACCTGGCGGCGTGACGGTTTCGGCCGCTTCCATCCCGCCGGGATCGCCGATCTTGCGCCGGAAGAGCGGATCTTCACGCCCGACGACATCTTGGCCGGACGCCTGCCGGAGGGCCGGGTGGTCGTGTTCGACGACGATCACTACTACATGGGCGCCGTCGTCGCGGAACGGGTCCGCGCCGAGGGGGCGCCGGTGACCCTGGTGACGCCGGAGGACAAGGTCGGGGCCTGGAGCACCTATACCGGCGAACAGGTGCGCACCCAGCGGCGGCTTCTGGAGCTCGGGGTCGAGATCGTCACGGCGCATGGGCTTTCGGCCTTCGACGGCCGTGAGGCGGTGCTCGCCTGCGCCTACACTGGGCGTGAGCGGCGGATTGCGGCGGACTCGGTGGTCATGGTCACGGCCCGGCGGCCCGACGACGAACTCTATCGGGCGGTATCCGAACGCATGGCGGCCGGGGTCGAGGGCGCACCCGGGTCCGTGAGACGGATCGGCGATTGCGAGGCACCGGCGATCATCGCCGCCGCGGTCTATTCCGGGCACCGCTACGCCCGCGAGCTCGATATGCCGGAGAGCGACCGCTCCCGGGTTCCCCACGACCGCGTCTTCGACGAGACCCCGTGACGGACACGCGTTCGACCGGCCTATCCCCTCAGCGACCTTTGGTGCAAAGGCTCCTTATGAGGGGCCGCCCCGGCCGGTGCGCGCGGCGATCCAGGCGAGCGCCCGCTCGACTGTCTCGACCGTTTCACCGGCCGGTGCCTCCGGGCGGCGGATCATGACAACGGGAAGGCCCAGGCGCCGCGCCGCCGCGATCTTAGCGTAGGTGGAATGTCCGCCGCTGTTCTTGGCGATCAGCGCTTCGATGCGGTGACCGCGCATGAGCGCCACCTCAGCGGCTTCGGCGAAAGGGCCGCGCGCGAGAATCAGCTCATGCCGCGCCAACGGCAAGGCCGCCTCGGGTCTATCGATGAGACGGACGAGAAACCACGCGCCCGCAAGGCCGGCAAAGGCCGTCATGTCCCGGAACCCCGTCGTCAGGAAGAACCTTCCGCCGAGGCCGGGCAGGGCGGCGGCGGCCCCCGCCGCGTCGGCCGCCTCGATCCACAGATCGCCGGGCACGGGATGCCAGGCGGGGCGGAGCAGCTTAAGCCGGGGCACGCCGGTCTCGTGGCAGGCTTGGGCGGCGTTCTGCGCCATGACCGCGGCAAAGGGGTGTGTCGTATCGACCAGCAGGTCGATCCCCTGCTCTTGGAGGTGGCGGGCGAGCCCCTCGGCGCCGCCGAAGCCGCCGACCCGGACCTCGCCGGGAATTTCTGCCGGCCGGCGGGTCCGGCCGGCCAGCGAGGTGGAGGTGTGGATCCCCGGATCGCCCGCCGTGCACCGCGCCAGCTCCAGGGCCTCCGCCGTGCCGCCCAGAAGCAGGAGCTTAGCCATCCGAGCGGCCTGCCAGCCGGCCCTCGCGGTCGAACACCAGCACCTCGACCTCGGTCTCGCCGTCCAGGACGCCGAGCGCCGTCGCCCGGGCGTGCCGGGCAACCGCGTCGGCGAGCGGCAGGCCGGCGTCGCGCGCCAGGTCCAGCACCTCCTTCGCCGTGTTGGCCGCGCGGGTTTTTTCGAGCAACTCCGATCCTCCGCCCAGTTCCGCCAGCCGCTCGGCCAGCCAGTCCAGATCCACCTGGCTGCGCCCGGAGTGCAGGTCCAGGTGCCCGGCACCGAGCTTGGATATCTTGCCGAAGCCGCCGCCGATCGTGAGCCGGGGCAGCGGGTGGCGGCGCAGATACTTGAGCAGCCCGCCGGCGAAGTCGCCCATGTCGAGCAGGGCGATGTCCGGCAGGCCGTAGAGCGCCTGCACCGCCCGCTCGGAGGTCGAGCCGGTGCAGCCGGCGACGTGCGCGATACCACTGGCCCGGGCGACGTCGACCCCGCGTTGGATCGAGTGGATCCAGGCCGAGCAGGAATAGGGCACCACGATGCCGGTCGTGCCCAGGATCGAGATGCCGCCCAGGATGCCCAGGCGCGGGTTCCAGGTCTTCTTGGCCAGCGCTTCCCCGCCGGGCACAGAGATCTCGATTTCCAGGTCGCCGGCATCGCCGTGCTCGGCCGCAACCGCGTGGACCACCCCGCGCATCATCGCGCGCGGCGCCGGATTGATCGCCGGTTCGCCGACGGCCAGCGGCAGGCCCGGCTTGGTGACCGTGCCGACACCCGCGCCCGCCGTGAAGACGACGCCGGCGCCGGACGCAGCCTTGCGCACCCGCACCACGATCTCGGCTAGGTTGGTCACATCCGGGTCATCGCCAGCGTCCTTGACGATTCCGGCCAGGGCATAGCCCGGCCCCTGCCCTTCGCGCGCCAGCGCGAAGGCCGGCTGTTCGCCGCCAGGCAGGGTGATCGCCACCGGGTCCGGGAAGGCGCCGGTCAAAAGGGCCGTGTAGGCCGCGCGGGTCGCAGCGGTCGCACAGGCGCCCGTGGTCCAGCCGCGCCGCAGAGGTCCATCCGGTTTGCGGGCCATGCCGCCATTCTACATAGGGGCGGCTTGCACTGGCTAGGCGAAGAGGCGCTGTATGCTTAGTATTCGCGCGATGAACAAGCCGATTCTCGAGTTGCCGGACTTGGGCCCCCGCCGGACGAGGCCATGAGCCGCGGCGTGCTGATCGGGGCGCCCGCGTCGGGCAGCGGCAAGACGGTGATCACCCTGGCCCTGCTCAGGCATCTGCGCCGAACGGGCCTGTCCGTCGCCTCGATCAAGGCCGGACCGGACTACATCGACCCGGCCTTCCACGCGGTGGCCAGCGGCCGGCCCTGCCTCAACCTGGACAGCTGGGCCATGCGGCGCGAGACCCTGGCCGACCTCGCCGCGCAGGCCGGGGTTGGGGCCGAGCTGGTCCTGGGCGAGGGCGTGATGGGCCTGTTCGACGGCGCACCCGACGGCGCGGGCTCGACGGCCGAGCTTGCGGAGTTCACCGGCTGGCCGGTCGTCCTGGTGGTTGACGCCTCCGGCATGGCGGCCTCGGCGGCGGCGCTGCTGCACGGCTTCCTGAGCTACCGGCCCGAGGTGCCGATCGCGGCCGTGATCTTCAACCGCGTCGGCGGCGAGGGTCACGCCCGCCTCCTGCACGAGGCTTGCCGCCCGCTCGGCTGTCCGGTCCTGGGCTGCGTCCCGCGCCGTGACTCGCTGGTCCTGCCGGACCGGCACCTCGGCCTGGTTCAGGCGGCCGAGCACCCGGACCTCGAGGCCTTTCTCGATGGCGCCGCGGCGCTGGTAGCCGAACATCTGGATACCGACGCCCTGGCGCGGGTCGCCCGGCCGGCGCGACTGCCGCCCGCCGCCCCTGCCGGCCCGGCCCTGCCGCCGTTGGGCCAGCGCATCGCCGTGGCCCGGGATCCTGCTTTCGCGTTCGCCTATCCCTTCGTGCTCGACGGCTGGCGCAGGGCGGGTGCGGAGGTCAGCTTCTTTTCGCCCCTGGCCGACGAGGCCCCGCACCCGGCGGCCGACGCGGTCTATCTGCCCGGCGGCTATCCCGAGCTGCATGCCGGCAGTCTAGCGGCCAACGGCCGGTTCCTGGACGGCCTGCGCGGCGCGGCGGCGCGCGGCGCGTGCGTCTACGGCGAATGCGGCGGCTACATGGTCCTGGGCCGCGGCCTGGTGGACGGCGTGGGCGCCCGCCATCCAATGGCGGGGCTGCTGCCGCTCGAGACCTCCTTCGCCGAACCGCGTCTCAGCCTCGGTTACCGCGCGGTTGCCGTGGCCGCGGATGGCCCCCTGGGGCCGGCCGGCGCCCGGTTCCGCGGCCACGAGTTTCATTTCGCCCGGGTTCTGGGCGCGGAAGCCGGTCTGCCGCTGTTCCGGGCGTGTGATGCCCGGGGACAGTCCGTCGGAACCGCGGGCCTGTGCACCGGAACGGTCCTGGGATCCTTCCTGCACCTGGTCGACCGGGCGTGACGCGCCAGGCAGCAGGAAACAAACTGGCCAAGAAAAGGACGTCAGTTGATACACATCAATCACGATTGACGTCGAATTTGCTAGGAAGAGAATGTGCCGTGGCAGCGCGAATGCCCGCGCGGACGGAACGAAGGACTGGGAGGTGTCCATATCTCCCAAACGCGTTGTCGTTCGGTGGCGTCGTGAAACGGCAATCGAAGCGCAGCAAGAGCCAACTGTGCTCCGGGGGTTGAAGGGCACGGCACAGATTGGGGCGAGCCCAATCGCAAGCCAACACCCCCCCTTTGCACCGTCCCTGGTTCAGTCCAGGGGCGGTGATTTTTCTTTGGCTGACGGCAAGGGTGTCGTCAGTCCCCTTCGCTTATCAGGTCGACCGCTGTCCTTACCGGCTGAAATCCCGGCTTCAACTCGCTATCATGTCGGCCACCGCGGCGGCGGTCGGAGAGTGGGGAGGACGGCAAGCGAGCCGAGACATGGAGCAGCTGAAGTCCGCACCCCCGGCCGGCGCGTCTCGGGCGACCCGAGCTATGGCTAGCAAAGCCTCTTCTGTCCTGCTGGCCGATATCGGCGGGACGAACGCCCGTTTCGCCCTCGCACGAGCCGGGGCGGTCGAAGAGACCAGACATTTCCTGGTCGCCGAACACTTGGGGCCGCTCGAGGCTATCCGCGCCTTTCTGGACGAGGTCGGACCGCGGGCCATGCCCCGGCGGGCGGCGCTCGCCTTTGCCGGGCCGGTCGTGGACGGTCGAGCGCAATTGACCAACGGGACCTGGCGGGTTTCGGCCTCCGGGCTGCGCCGGATCCTGGATATGGAGTCCGTGGCGATCGTCAACGACTGCGCCGCCACCGCCTGGGCGCTCTCCAAGCTCGGCGGCGAGAGCCTGGTTCCGCTGGGTGGCGACGCGGCCGTAAAGGGAGCGCCGGTTGCCGTGATCTGCCCCGGGACCGGGCTCGGTGTCGCCGGGTTCATTCCGACCCGGCCGCGTCCCGTGGTTATCGCCAGCGAGGGCGGCCACGTCACCATGGCCCCGGCGGACCGGCGCGAGAGCGCGCTGCTGGAGTATCTGCGAGGGCGCTTCGAGCATGTGTCGGCCGAGCGTGTCCTGTCCGGGCCCGGTCTGGAGAACCTCTATCAGGCAGTCGCCGCTGTCGACGGGTTGACTGCGCCGCCGCGTCCCGCTCAGGAGATCGTCGCGCGGGCGCTGGTGGGCGACTCCAGGGTCAGCGTCGCAGCACTCGACTGCTTCTGCGCCATGCTGGGAACCATGGCCGGAAACTTGGCGCTGACCTTTGGCGCGCGCGGCGGCATCTACATCGGCGGCGGCGTCGTGCCGCGCTTTGCCGAGTTTCTCCTCGCCTCCAGGTTCCGCGAAAGGTTCGAGAGAAAGGGTCGTTTCGCCACCTATCTCGACCGAATACCTGCCTTCGTGATTGTTCACCCGGATCCGGCTTTTCTGGGCCTAGAGGCCCTGGTCGAGGCTGGCTAGAAGCGCCGGGGCGGCATGGCGGAGTCCTTTAACACCTGGATCATGCGGCTCGGGTTCAATCTGTTCCCTTGCTATCGCCGGACCGGCGCCCGCGTGACCTACATTGCCGAGGATCAATGCGAAGTCCGGATCAAACTGCCGCTGAACTGGACGACCCGCGGCTATTTCGGCACCACCTTCGGCGGCAGCGTGTATGGCGCGGTCGATCCCGTCTTCATGGTGATGCTCAACAAGCTGCTCGGCCGCGAATTCGTCGCCTGGGACAAGGCGGCGGCGATCCGCTTCAAGCGGCCCGGCCGTGCCACTTTGTATGCGCGATTCACACTGGACGAAAGGGAGCTCGAGGCCATTCGGGCCGAGCTCGCTCAAAAGCCCAAGGTGGATCGCACCTACCATGTGGACTTGACAGACGAGAAGGGTGTTGTCCATGCTTCCGTCGAGAAGATGGTTAACATCCGCCGCAGGGGAAGCGGGCGGGGAGCTTGACGGTCCGGCCGGGCCACCCGGGCACCGGACCGAGCCGGAAGATTGTTTGCCGGACGAGCACGCCCTTCCCCGACAAGGCGCAACGGCCGATTGCCGCGGGAGGCTTGCAAATGAACCGGGTCGAGCTGAGGGAGCTGCGCGCTGCCCTCGAGGGATATACCAGGCGGTCGACGGCTTTGGCCTGTGGCCTGTTCCTGATCGATTTGGCCGTCTATGCGTTGGCCGTCGCGGGCGCCGTCTACCTCGAGAACCCTGCTCTCAAGGTCTTGTGCGCGATCGTCGCCGGCGGCGTGATCTCGGCGATTTTCGTGATCGCCCACGATGCCGCCCACGGCGCTTACACCGACAGCAAGATGCTCAACAAACTGATCGGCCGCCTCGCGTTCTTGCCGACCCTGCACAACTATAGCCTCTGGCAGATCGCCCACAACCGGCAGCATCACCGGGTGACCAACCTCAAGGGCCGGAACTCCTGGTCGCCCATGTCCAAGGCCGAGTACGATGCGCTGCCGGCTTGGCGGCGGATGGTCGAGCGCCTGTACCGGAGTCCGCTCGGGCTCGGCGCCTACTACCTGGTGGAGCGGTGGTGGAAGGACAAGTTCTTCCCGACCCGGCGCGTGGTGAAAAGGCGCCAGGCCGTTTACTGGCTCGATTTCGCGTTGATCGTGGCCTACCTGGCCATCTTCTTGGGCGGGCTCGCCTATGTGGGAGCGCTGCTGCCGCAGACCGGCCCGTGGGGCGCGGTACTCTGGGGCTTCGTCGTGCCCTTCGCGGTCTGGAATTCAGCCATGGGCTTCACGGTCTATCTTCAGCACACGAACCTACGCGTTCCCTGGTTCGACGAACTGGATCAGTTGTTGAGGCTGGACGGCCAGCATGATGTGACGGTTCATGTCCGGTTTCCGCGCTGGTACGGCCACATTTCCCACGACATCATGGAGCATCCGGCCCACCACCTGGCTCCGAAGATCCCGCTGTACCGTCTCAAGCAGGCGCAAGACGCCTTGGCCGGACTGCTCGGCGAACGGATGATCAGCGAGCGGTTCACCCCGGGCGGATTCTTGCGGACGATGGCGCGCTGCAAGCTTTACGACTACAAGGGCCATCGGTGGCTCGATTTCGAGGGACGGCCGACCTCCGGGCTCACGGTCTCCGGCGCCCGGCTCGAGGCGGCGACTGCGTCGGCCGGGAGCACGCCAAAGGCGGCCTGACCAGCGCCAGAGGAGGCAGCCGGCCTCCATCTCCGCCACGTAGTGCTCGGCGACGTTGGGCGAGCGCGCTGCTACTGCGACAATGGTTGTTTCCGGTCACAGTTCGAAGCCGTTCACGAGTTCCCCGCGCGACAGATGTACCACGTAGACTGTGGCTCGGTACGGGGCTCGCGCGATATGATCGCGAAAACCCGGAATGGAATGTCACGGTCTTGTTGGCGTGCAAGCATTTTGCAATCTCTAATATTATATCTATTACAAAAATCTATTTTTTAGCTTCTTTGGCGACTGGACATCGGTGCGAAGATATACTCGTGTCTAAGCACAGTAGCGCTCATGAATACTCAGAAATGTTGGAAAAAAACAGACGCCCGAGATTTTGTTAAACGAAAACAGTAGCGATAATTGCGTATGGTCAAATCTAAATTTTCTGTTAATATTTGGACTCTGGAATGGTTCAGGTGTCAAAGGGTCTCGCATAGATTCGTATACCCCGTATGCGCAATTCCAGGGTCCTGCGCAAAACATATCAAACTTAAACTAAAAGTGGGGGAGTTTCTTTGAAAAGGACTAGGGGATGAGGGGAAGGTCTGGACCACTCAAGAATCTGGACGATGACGGTCGGCTTGCAGTGTTGTCATCGTCTGTGCAGCCCACAATGAACGTCGCTTTGTCACCTGCAAGAAGCGGCGAAGCCGTTGAGCGCCTGCCCGATGCTAGAGCGCGCAGGATCTACGACGGCTGGCTGCGGAATGTTTCGGAATTCGACCAGCTCGAGGTGATCGCGGACGTGACGGACGGGGTTCTCTGGTGCTACATGACCCCACGGGACCGCCCAAGTGTTACGCCAGGGCTGGCCCGGCAGAGCCGGGAGCTTCAACGTTCGTTGAAGCAGCTTTTCGAAGAGCTCGGACCGAGCGATCTCAGGCCATTCCGCTATCTGGTGTGGGGCTCGAGGGTGCCTGGGGTTTTCAACCTGGGGGGCGATCTTCGCCTGTTCGGGCAGCTCGTGCGCAACCAAGACAGACACGCCCTGCGGGATTATGCGATCAACTGTATCGACGTCGTCTTCGCGAACGCGATGAGTCTCGATCTTCCGGTCATCACGATTTCCCTGGTCGAGGGGGATGCCTTGGGCGGCGGCTTCGAGGCCGCGATTTCCAGCGACCTCGTTGTAGCCGAACGCGATGCGCGTTTTGGCCTGCCAGAAGTGCTGTTCAACCTCTTCCCCGGGATGGGCGCTTACAGCCTGATCGCCCGGAGAGTCAGTCCGGTCCAAGCCGAGCGCATGATGTTGAGTGGCCGGATCTATTCGGCCGAAGAGCTGTACGAACTCGGTCTGGTTGACGTTTTGGTCGACCCCGGCGAGGGGCGGCATACGATCAATGACTTCGTGGCCCGCAACGCCAGCCGCCATGCCGCGCAGTGCGCTGTCTACCGGGCTGGCCGGCGCGTGAACCCCTTGCCCTACAAGGAGCTGTACGATATCGCCCTCATGTGGGTGGATACCGTGCTGGCCCTTTCGGAATCCGATCTGAAAAAGATGGAACGCCTGGCAGCCGCCCAGGACCGTCGACGCGCCGTCAGGACCAACACCCGGCCTTGATTTGCCCCGCCGACCCGACCGTCCTTGGAGGTCGGCCCGCGCTGGCCCGGAACGTCGGCCTGGCCCCTTCAGGAGGGCAGTTCCTCGCCTTGGGTTTCGCGCAAATACTCGGTGAGCTTAGTGCGCAGCTGCGCGAACTCGCCGTTGATCCTGTTAACGTAATCCTGGCCATGCCGCTCGACCTCCTTCGGCCCTACGTCGCGGAAGGACAGGAGAAGCTGATACAGGCTCATGGCCCCAATGTTCACGGCGCTGCCCCGCAATCCGTGCATGACGTCACGAAACTCGCGCGCCTGGCGATCAGAGGCTGCCACCGCGAGGTCCTTGAGCAACTGCTCGCCGTCCTTCAGGAAATCCTCGATCAGGCTCGTGACGAAGTTCGGATCCTTGCCCAACCGATTGAGGCTCGCCAGCATGCGCTGGTCGATCACCGGGTGTCCGCCGCCCGAGGCGAATCTCGGGTGGGTCAGGATATTCGACCCAGTCCGTGGGCGCCGCATCGCGCCCGGCGCTGCGCCAACCTCGACGGCAACCAGGGCGTCGATGGTTTCCAGCAGACTGCCCACCTCGACCGGCTTGGTTAGGCAAGCGTCGATCCCGGCCTCATCGGCCTCTTGACGTGCAGCCCGAGTGGCATCGGCGGTAAGTGCGATGATCGGCAGGTGTGGTCGGTCGAGATTGGCCATGCGGTAGAGTCTGGTCGCTTCGAGGCCGCCCATGACCGGCATGTGCATGTCCATGATCACGAGATCGAAATCCTGTGCGTCCAAGGCATCCAGAGCCAGCTCGCCGTTCTCGACAAAGGTAGCGTCATGGCCGGCGCGCTCCAGGATCTTGGCGATGACGCGGCGGTTCACGCTGTTGTCGTCGGCCACCAGGATATTGAGCTGGAACCCTGATGCCGGCGGGAAATCATCCCGGTGGTCCTCGTCGCTCGGCTCGCCGGAGAGCGCGAAACGGAGTGCGCTCAAGAACTCGGGCCCTTCCGCTAGACTGTAAAGCGAGGCCACGAAGTCGCGCCAGATTGCGCCTTGGTCGGCCGCGGAATTCCCGCCGCCGATCAGGATTGCGGGCAGGTCGAAGCCCCTGTCGCGCAGCCTCGCGACCGCATCGTGTGGATCCAGTCCGAATTTTCGGCTGTCGACCAGCAGGACGGGACGGACCCCGGACTCGCCGGCTTGATCCTCGAGAACGTCTGCCGCCTGCGCAACGCTGTGCACCACGACGACCTTAAGATCGGGCACCTGCGGCGGGTCAAAGCTCTGCGCTGCAGACTGCAGCACCACCGCCACCACGCCTTCCGGCAGTTCCCGCGGGTGGTCGCCCTGCGCCATTGCAAGGGGCAGTTCGAACCAGAACCGGCTGCCCCTGCCGACCTCGCTGTCGACGCCGATCGTGCCGCCCATCATTTCGACCAGCTGCCGGGAAATAGCTAGGCCCAGACCGGTTCCGCCGAAACGCCGCGTAATTGCTTCGTCGGCCTGCGTAAAGCTTTCGAAGATCCGCTCGCGCGCGTCCTCCTGGACGCCGATGCCGGTGTCGGTTACCTCGAAACGCAGGTGCCGGCCGGGCTCTCTGGTGACCGGAGCAACGCTGAGCGTCACGCTGCCCGTTTCGGTGAACTTGATGGCGTTGGCGGTCAGGTTAACCAGAATTTGATGCAGGTACTGTTCGTCGCCATTGATATGGGCGGGCGTCTCCGGTGCGAGGTGGATCGAAAACACCAGGTTCTTGGCGTGGGCCTGCGGCCGCATCATGGAGCGCAAGCCGGCCAACAGGGCGTGCAGGTCGAAATCGGCCTGGGTGACCGAAAGTCCGGCCGTTTCGACGCGCGAAAAATCGAGGATCTCGTTGATCAGATGAAGCAGGGACCGACCGGAGGCCTTGATCGAGCCCACCATATCGCGCTGTTCCGGATCGAGGTCGCTGTCGTCCAGCAGGGCGCTCATGCCGATGACCGCATTGAGCGGGGTACGCAACTCATGGCTCATGTTGGCCAGGAATCGGCTCTTGGCCCGGCTCGCCTCCTCTGCCTGAGCTTTCGCCTTGGTCAACTTTCGCAGCAGCGTCGAGGCGTAGGCCGGCAATACGACCAGTCCCAGAAGCAGTCCGAAGGCAAGGAACGGCTGCTCGTACCAGAACGGCGTGGTGGCCACGACCAAGGCGAAGCTGACCACGCTGCCCACCGCCGCCACGATCAGATAGACAAGCCCGTAGCGAAAGCCCATGCCCAGGGTTTCCCACAGATAAGTGGGATACCAGAACGCGAAGAGAGCGCCGCCGAAATGCAGGAAACCCGTGAGCGACACGAGGTCGATGGTGATGGAAATAAGCTTCCGGCCCACCGAGAGTCCGGGGCGCCAGACGATATGGCCAAGAATGAGGCTGGCCAGGACAAGGCCCGCCGCAGCGATAAGGAGCGGATAGACGACATTCGTGTCGCTGGGCAGGTCGGCCCCGTAGATAGCCAGCAATACCAGGCAATAGCAAATGCAAGACGCGGCGAAGGCGATTCGCACCAAGGCTTGCTCGTGTTCGCTGTCAGGCCGGCTTCGCAGTTTCTCGACCACCTGGCGCAGCCGGAGTATTGCGCCGGAGGACTGGTCCTCGGGGGCCTCGACGGGGTGTTGCTCGCTGCTCGGCGCCGACCCGCCCATTCATTCAACCTTGCTGGGCCTTCGCGACGGCGCGCTGCGCCGGGAAGCACAGAGAGACCGTGGTGCCGACACCCTTCTCGCTTTCGATATGGCAAGTGCCGCCATGCAGCTCCATGAGGCTGATCACGATCGACAGGCCCAGACCGGCACCGGCATAGGTCCGCGAGAACGTGCCCTCGACCTGTCCGAAGCGTGAAATCGCCAGGGGGATCTCCTCTTCGGACATGCCGATGCCCGTGTCGGTCACGCTCAGTTTCACGGTCCGGTCCGGCGCCATCTCCGTTGCAACGGTGATCCGGCCCTCGGGCGGCGTGAACTTCACCGCGTTACTGAGCAGGTTGAGCAGAATTTGTTTCACCTTGACCTTGTCGACGCGCACCAGCGGCAGCCCGGCGGACGAAACGTTCTCGAGCACGAGCTTCGACTCCAATGCCCGCGAGCGGGTGATCCGCAAGACGTTCTCGATCACCTCGGGCAAGTTCACTTCCTCTTCGTGCAGCTCCATCTTGCCGGCCTCGATCTTCGAAAGGTCGAGGATTTCGTTGATGATACCGAGGAGGTGTATCGCACTCGAATTGATGTCCTTGGCGTAATCGCGGTACGCGGGGCTGCCGATCGGTCCCAGTGCCTCCTTCGACATGATCTGGGCGAATCCAATGATCGCGTTGAGCGGGGTGCGCAGCTCGTGGCTCATATTGGCCAGGAATTCGGTCTTGGCGCGGTTGGCGAGATCCGTCTGTTCCATCGCCTCGAGCAGCTCGCTCTCCGCCTGCTTGCGCTCGGTGATGTCGAGGGCCGCTGTGACCACGAGCGTGGCCCGGCCGGTGCTGTCGGGAATCGGGCTCTTGGTGGTCAACATCACCCGGTCCCGACCCTCGGCGTCGGTCATCATCTTTTCGTAGGCGGGTAGAGTCTCGCCCGAGTTTAGAATGCTCAGATCGCGGGTTTGGCTCTCCTTGCCGACGGCTTCGCCGAAGACCTCCCGCGTGGTGCGGCCGATCGCGGCCTCGGGCGCCAGACCCAGGTACCGCGCCGTGTAGCTGTTCATGAAGATGAAGCGCTGGTCGGCGTCGCAGGCGTAGATCATGGCCGGCACGGCGTCGATCACGGCGCGCAGGCGCTCCCGACTTTCGTGCAGGACTGTCTCCAGCGTGCGGTGATCCTGGGACAGCTTCTGCTCGAGGGAATAGGCCCGGTTCTTGATGATCTGCTGCTGTTTGCGCAACGCCAGGAGATTGCGCGAACGCGCCTGGAATTCGTGATGATCGACCGGGCTGAGCAAGAAATCCGTCGCGCCGGCCTCCAACGCCTTGTACCGGAATTCCCGGTCCTCGTAGATCGTGATCACGATGACGGGCACGTCGAAACAAAACGGCAGGTGGCGGAACCGCCGGACGAACTCGGCTCCGTTGATGTTGGGCATCTTGTAGTCGGTGATGACCAGGTCGGGCGAATTCTCCTCCACCCATTCGAGCGCGGCAATCGGGTCTTCGAAGGACTCGACCCGAGCGTCCACTTCGATGGTCGACGCCAGCTCGGAAAGAATTCGCCGGTTGGTGACCCGATCGTCGATGATGACAATGGTGGACATTTTGACGCCTGCAGCTTTGCCCCTGTACAGACTGCTCTGCCGAGCCGCCACGAGGCGGCCGGAGGGAGGAGTACCTGGCGGATTAAAAGCCCAAATTCGTTATTATTCCGATAAGGTAACCTTAACGCCCGTTAGCCCCCATCGGATCGTTGTTCGAACTATGGATGATCTGCAGGGCAAAATCTAGGCAATCAGTGGTGGCAGGCCCACGCCGCACCGTCCGCCAAAAGAAAAGCCCCGCCGCCAGTCCGGGGAAGAAATGGCGGCAGGGCAGGGGCAAGCAGCGAAGTAGACTGTAGGATGGCCTAAATCGGCAGATTTTGGCGTGTCATTCTTGTGGCAACCCCCGGGAAGCGGCCCCTGCGTCAGCGCTTCGATTCCATGTCGCCAAGGGGCGAAGGCCGCACAACAGGCCGGACGGCGGGCAAGGCCCCCGCCTGCCGGTTCGGCCTAGACCGCCGTGGGCCGCGCGTCGTGGTCGTGCTCGGGGGCTTCCGTCGAGGAGTGGTCGACAGACCGACGGCGAGACCATCGGCGTGCTTTTCGGAGGGGCACGTGGTCCGGCGCGTCGATCTCCGGACCCTGAACCACCGGCCGGACCTCTCAGGTGGCCGGGGTGATCGGGTCGACTGCGTCGGGTTAATTCGTTCTTAGGCAAAAACCATGTCTTCTGTCCCCCAGTGCGGCGCAACCCCAGGATCCGACGTGGGTAGCGAAGGTAAGGTTAACTATAGAGGGAAGGTCTTCCTTAACAGCGCCTTTGTATCCTGCCCGAAGGTCGGGCAGAGCCGGCCCTGGCGAGAGGTCGGCGGTGCTGGCGCGGGCTGACGGCGACCCTTGGCCGAGGGCATAGTGGAGGGTAGCGGATGGCGCTTGACGATGCGCAAGGCAGCGGCCGGCAAGACCGTGATCAAGAGATGACGAACGGCCAAGGCAGCAGCCTGACCTATGCAGTCCTGAAGCAGCCAACACTGGGTTGGGTCACCAACAACGGCGACGGCACGTTCAGCTTCGATCCGGGCACGGACTTCCGCGACCTAGGCGCAGGCGAAACCCGGCAGGTGAGCTTCAATTACCAAGCCTCCGACGGTTGGGGTGGCACGGAAGCCGCGTGCGCCATCGTTACGGTAACCGGTGCCGCCGACGGGACCCTGGCCATCGACGTGTCCTATGGCGGGACCCTGGAGCACGACGGGGCGCAGCCCTCGCACGTTATGTCAGACGATGCGCCGGGCGCCGGCGCAGCCCCCGGTCCGTCGGCACAGCCCTCGGTCGGCGCATCGGGAAGCGATGCGACCGCAGCTCATGGCCCTGCCACACCCGCAGGCCCCGAAACCCGAAACGATGCGACTCCTGGTGAAACCGCAGACGGGTTGGCACCGACCCACCGCGAGATGGACGCGCACCCCGCAGAGGTACCGAGCCAGGGATTCGGCCAGGATCCCGACCATCCGCCGCCCCCGGTCGGCAGCAATACGCCGCGCTATGCTGTCCTGGCGCAGCCCTCCGAGGGACGCGTACATCCTAAGGAGGACGGTACCTTCGATTTCCTGCCTGATCCGAATTTCCCGGAACTGGCGGTCGGCGAATTGTACCAAGTGACCTTCACCTGCCAGGCCTCTGATGGGGGCGGCGAGACCAGTACCGTAATCGCGGCGCTCACGGTCGCCGGCACGAACGACGGCCCCGAGGTCTGCGATGTCTCCTTCAGACTCGCTCAGGGGGCCGCCACGCCGCAACAGGACGCTGTCGTTGGGACCGGGGAGAGCGGCTCAACCTCCGGTACGCCCGATGTGGACGAAGCGGTCCGCGTGGACCGCTCGTCCGGGACCGGTTCCGGCACGACGACCAGGGAAGAGCCGCCCGGCGCCGCGGTCCCGGCCGTCGATACGGCTGCGCCGCCGGAACACGGCGACGTCATTGCCGGGAGTGCACCGCTCGAGGGCCTTTCGGGAATGGCGGACGCCTTCCCGGATCTTGTGGAGGAGGAATCTGCTTCGGTGGGGGTCGATCCGAACCCCGCGGCCGCGCCCGCCGGTCCGGAGCTTCAAGAGCGGCCCGAGCCCGGTGGGATACCGGACAGCCTGGTCCCCGCGCCGGCCGATACCTGGGGCGGCATCCGTCCGACCCCGGTTCGGAACGAGCCGCCGCCACCCGCTGTCGGCGCAGAGCTCCGGGAGCGGCCTGAGCCCGGCGCGATACCGGAATGTCCGACCCCCGCGCCGGCCGATACCTGGGGCGGCATCCGTCCGGCCCCGGTTCGGAACGAGCCGCAGCCACCCGCCGCCGGAACGGAGATTCAAGA
>CAMYMY010000011.1 GCA_947259625.1 uncultured Kiloniellales bacterium
ACAAGAATACGCGTATGCGCCAAAGGCCCAATGTCCAACATCAAGGCAAACAGCCGCCCGCGTATCCCTTCCATTCAAAACTACAATGTCAAAAAACGCCCAACAAAGACACAGCACGGCGGGACAGCCGTCCCCTGCCGTGCTGCGGAGCGGGGTTGTACGCCGCCCTGCCGCTTCTGTCAAACCCTTTGTTGGGCCGGATTCAGGCCCCGCCCTCCGCCATAGTCGCCTCGCGCCGGGCCAGGGTTAAGAGTTGACAAACCATTGTATGGTAAGCATTTTGCTGTTGCGGGGGGCAACGGATTCATGGGCCTGGGCGGTGCGGCCTCTTCCAAGGCGCCGTTCTGATCGTTGGCCAAGAGGGAGTACACGGTCCGTTGACGTCTCGCCGTCCCATCGAACACACATCCGCAAAGTCCTACAGGTCGCTTCTGACCGCCCCCGTTCTGTCGATCCCCGTCATGGCCGTGCTCGGCCTGTCGTGGTGGGCCGCGGCGGGTCCCAAGGCGCCCGCGCTGATCGACCTCGAGGCCGACTCGCGGCAGCACGGTCCGGCGAGCGCCAGCGCGGCCTCCTTTGCGGCGCTCGAGGCGGAAGCCGCGCCGGCGGCCATCGGCAGGACGGTCGAGGTGCGCCGGGGCGACACGATGATGGCGCTCCTAGTCGACGCCGGCGCCGACCGGCGGGACGCGCACCGGGCCATCACCGCGATGCAGAAGCTCTACAGCCCCCGCAAACTGAAGCCGGGCCAGTCGATCCATCTCTCCTTCAGCGCCCGGGACGGGGCCGCGGATCCGACCGACGGTGAAGACCGGCGGCCTCCGGAGCTGGTGTCCCTGCGCCTGCAAGCCAGTCCGGAGCAGGACATACAGGTCGTGCGGGCCTCCGCCGAGGACGGCTTCGTGGCCATGGCCGTCGAGCGGCCGCTGACCCGCGACGTGACGGGCCGCCGGGGACGAATCGAGAGCAGCCTTTTCGTCGCCGGGCAAGAAGCCGATATCCCGGTCCCCATCATGATCGACCTGATCCGCGCCTACAGCTTCGACGTCGACTTCCAGCGCGAGATCCGGCCCGGAGACGGCTTCGAGCTCGTCTACGAGACCTACTACGATCGCGCCGGCGCCCTGGCCAAGACGGGCGACATCATTTATGCCGCGCTCGTTCTGCGCGGCACGCGTCTCGAGCTCTACCGATTCACCCCGAAGAGCGGCCGCACCGACTACTTCGACGCCTCGGGCCAGTCGGCGCGCAAGACCCTGATGCGCACCCCGATCGACGGGGCACGGATCACCTCGGGCTACGGCCGGCGCAAACACCCGATACTGGGCTACACCAAGATGCATCGCGGCACCGATTTCGCCGCGCCCAGGGGAACGCCGGTCTATGCCGCCGGCGACGGCGTGATCGAGCTGGCCGGGCGCAAGAACGGCTATGGAAAGTACATTCGCATCCGCCACAACAGCACCTACAAGACGGCCTACGCGCACCTGAACGGCTACGCCAAGAAAACCAGGCGGGGCCGGCGCGTCAAGCAGGGGCAGGTGATCGGCTACGTCGGCTCGACCGGCCGCGTGACCGGGCCACACCTGCACTACGAGGTCATGGTGAATGGCCGGCAGGCCAACCCGCTCAAGATCAGGCTGCCGAGCGGAGAAAAGCTCAAGGGCGAGGACCTGGACGCCTTCCAGGCCGCACGGGCCGAGATCGACCGGCTCCGTCTGGAGGTTCTGCGGGTGGGCCAGATCGCGCGCGCGGCCTGCGTCGAGACATCTCCCGGCACCGGGGCGGACCCCTCCGCGGCCGGGTCGGACGAGACCACGGCGGCAGACGCCACCTGCTGATACGATCCGGCCCCATCGAATGGGTCCGGATCAACGACCTTTGGCTTTGGCCGCCAGGCGGCGGCCGGCCGCTTACGCCGCCGCGATCGAGACCGCCCGGCCGTTGATCGCCAGCCCGTCAGGACCGGCCGTGACCGCGACCCGGTCGCCCTCGGCGATGTTGCCCGCGAGCAGCCGTTCGGCCAGCGGGTTCTGCAGCTCGCGCTGGATCACCCGCTTGAGCGGCCGCGCGCCGTAGACCGGGTCGTAGCCCTTCTCGGCCAGCCAGGCCTTGGCCTGCTCGTCCAGCTCGAGCGCGATCTTGCGCTCGGCCAGCATGGCTGTCAGCCGCGCCAGCTGGATGTCGACGATGCCGGCCATGTGGTCGATGCTCAACCGGTGAAACAGCAGCATTTCGTCCAGCCGGTTCAGGAACTCGGGCCGGAACGCAGCCTTGACCGCATCCATCACCTGGTCGCGCACGGCGTCGCTGTCCTGGCCCGCCTGCTGATTGGCGAGCACCTCGGAGCCCAGGTTCGAGGTCATCACGATCAACGTGTTGCGGAAATCGACCGTCCGGCCCTGGCCGTCGGTCAGGCGCCCGTCGTCGAGCACCTGGAGCAACACGTTGAACGCGTCGGGGTGGGCCTTCTCGATCTCGTCGAACAGGACGATCTGATAGGGCCGCCGGCGCACCGCCTCGGTCAGGGCGCCGCCCTCCTCGTAGCCGACGTAGCCGGGCGGCGCGCCGATCATGCGCGCGACCGCATGCTTTTCCATGTACTCCGACATGTCGAGGCGGACCATGGCGGCCTCGTCGTCGAACAGGAACCAGGCGAGCGCCTTGGTCAGCTCGGTCTTGCCCACTCCGGTCGGCCCCAGGAACAGGAACGAGCCGATCGGCCGGTTCGGATCCTGCAGGCCGGCGCGGGCGCGCCGCACCGCGTTGGAGATGGCCGTGACGGCCTCCTCCTGGCCGATCACGCGGGTCCGCAGACTGTCCTCCATGTGCAGCAGCTTGTCGCGCTCGCCCTCCAGCATCCTGTCCACGGGGATGCCGGTCCAGCGCGACACCACGGCCGCGATGTCGGCCTCGGTCACCTCCTCGTTCAGCATGCGGTGCTCGGCGGCCGCATCGACCTCGGCGAGCTGTTTCTCGAGGCCGGGGATCACGCCGTAGGCCAGCTCGCCGGCCCGTTCGAGCCGGCCGTCGCGCTGAGCGATCTCGAGCTCGCCGCGCGCCCGGTCGAGCGCCTCCTTGAGCTTGTGGGCGCCGGCCAGCTTGTCCTTTTCGCCCTGCCACTGGGCGGTCAGCTCGGCCGACGTCTGCGCCAACTCGGCGATCTCCTTATCGAGCTTCCGAAGGCGCTCCTTCGAAGCCTTGTCGCTCTCCTTCTTGAGCGCCGCTTCCTCGATCTTGAGCTGGATCAGCCTGCGGTCGAGCTCGTCGATCTGCTCGGGCTTGGAGTCGACCTCCATGCGCAGACGGCTGCCCGACTCGTCGACCAAGTCGATCGCCTTGTCCGGCAAGAAGCGGTCGCTGATGTAGCGGTTGGCCAGGGTGGCCGCCGCGACGATGGCCGAGTCGGTGATGCGCACGCCGTGATGCAGCTCGTACTTCTCCTTGAGGCCGCGCAGGATCGAGATGGTCTCCTCGACCGAAGGCTCGGCCACGAAGATCGGCTGGAAGCGCCGCGCCAAGGCCGCATCCTTCTCGACGTGCTTGCGGTACTCGTCGAGCGTGGTCGCGCCGACGCAATGCAGGTCGCCGCGCGCCAGGGCCGGCTTCAGCATATTGGAGGCGTCCATCGCGCCTTCGGCCTTACCCGCACCGACCAGGGTGTGCAGCTCGTCGATGAACACGACAATCTCGCCCTCGGCGGCGGCGATCTCCTGCAGCACCGCCTTCAGGCGCTCCTCGAACTCGCCGCGGAACTTGGCGCCGGCTACCATGGCGCCGAGGTCGAGCGCCATCAGCCGCTTTTCCTTGAGCGTCTCGGGCACGTCGCCGTTGACGATACGCTGGGCCAGACCCTCGACGACGGCGGTCTTGCCGACCCCCGGTTCGCCGATCAGCACCGGATTGTTCTTGGTGCGGCGCGAGAGCACCTGGATCGTGCGGCGGATCTCCTCGTCGCGGCCGATCACCGGGTCGAGCTTGCCCTCGCGCGCCACGGCGGTCAGGTCGCGGGCGTATTTCTTGAGCGCGTCGTAGCCCTCCTCGGCCGTGGCGCTCTGCGCCGTTCGCCCCTTGCGGATCTCGTTGACCGCCGCGTTCAAAGTCTGCGGCGTCACGCCGGCCTCGGACAGCGCCTTGGCCGAAGGCGTGCCGGTCGCCATCGCGAGCGCGAGCAGCAGGCGTTCGGCCGTGACGTAGCTGTCGCCGGCCTTTTCGGCGAGCGTTTCGGCCTGTTCGAACAAGCGCGCCGTTTCCGGAGCCAGGTAAAGCTGGCCGGCCCCGGCGCCTTCGACCCTGGGCACCTCGGCGAGCGCCGCCTCGACGGCCGCGAGCGCCTTGGCCGGATCGCCATCCGCAGCGCCGATCAGGTTGGCCGCCAGACCTTCCTTGTCGTCGAGCAGGGTCTTGAGCAGGTGTTCAGGGGTGAAGCGCTGGTGATTGCTACGCAGTGCCAGGCCTTGAGCCGCCTGGACGAAACCGCGCGAACGCTCGGTGTACTTTTCGAAGTCCATGTTCTAGCCCTCTTCGTCCACACCCGCCGTCGCGCGGCATGCGATCGATGATGCCCTGTTGCTCACTCCTCCCCCGCGTCCAGACTACCGGCCCGCGGTGAAGATCGCGTCGACCTGGGTCACCCGCATTCTTGCATATGGGACTGTGGCATAAATGACACAAGAGGGGGCGCAGATTCCGTGAGCGGCGCCGGCCCCATCCGCCACATTGACAGGATGGAGCGGGGCGCGCTTAGCTCGCCGCAGCCTGCATTTCCCGAGGATCTCATGGCGATCACGGTCGTCGACATCTGCCGCTATCCGGTCAAGGGGCTGTCGGCCGAGCACCTCGATCGGGTTGCGCTCGAGTCCGGCGAGGGCCTGCCGCACGATCGGCGCTTCGCCCTCGCCCACGGCGCCACGAAATTTGATCCGCGGAGCCCGAAGTGGCTGCCAAAGACCAATTTCTTTATGCTGATGCGCGATGAGAAGCTGGCGCAGCTCACGGTCCGCTTCGAGCCGGACAGCGGCGAGCTGACGATCGAGCGCGACGGCCGGCCGGTGGTGCACGCCCGGGCGACCGAGGCCTTGGGCCGCACCGTGATCGGCCAATTCTTCGCCGGCTTCATGGCCGGTTCGACGCCGGGCGCGCCCCGGCTGCTCGAGGCTCCGGGGCACGGATTCTGGGACGCGCGGGGAACATTCGTCTCGATCGTCAACCTGGCGAGCGTCCGGGACCTCGAGCGCGTGGTGCGCCAGGCGGTGCATCCGCTACGGTTCCGGGCCAATGTCTATATCGACGGCGCGGCGGCCTGGAGCGAGCTCGGCTGGACTGGAAAAGGCCTCCGCCTCGGCGGCGCGGAGCTCGAGATCGTCGGGCCGATCGACCGCTGCGCCGCCACCAACGTGAACCCCGATACGGCCAAGCGCGACCTCAACATTCCGCTCGCCCTGCAACGTGGCTTCAACCACGTCGACATGGGCGTCTATGCCACGGTCCGCGCCGCCGGCGACGTCGCCAAGGGCGATGACCTGACCGCGCCCGACTGATATCGAAGCCCGCTCTTCGCACTTCCTTAACACAACACCACCATCATGCTGCAGTGCAATATGGCGTCGCGGTCCGGCGCGAGGGGTGGGAGGAGTTACGGATGCGGGAACGTCGGTCTGGCAGAGTCGGGCGACTTCGGAGCTTGGCCGCTTCCCTCCTCACCTATCTGAACCGGACGGCGGGCCCCTCCGGGCGGCCGCGCAGCTCTCGGACAGGCGCAGCGCCGAAAACGATCGGCCTGGCCTTGCAGGGCGGGGGATCCCACGGCGCCTTCACCTGGGGCGTGCTCGACCGCCTACTCGAGGAAGATTGCCTGGAAATCGAGGCGATCAGCGGCGCCAGCGCCGGCGCCATGAACGCCGTGGTGCTGACCAGCGGCTACCTGGAAGGCGGCCCGGACGCAGCGAGGGCGGCTCTGGACAGGCTTTGGCGCAGCATCGCCGAGATCGGGCGTCTCGCGCCCCTCGGCAGCAATCCCCTCGCCCATCTGCTCGGCGGCGAGCTCGGTGACTGGCTATCGGGCAGCGGCCTCCAGTTCCTGACGCGCCTGGCTTCGCCTTATCAACTCAACCCGCTCGATCTCAACCCGCTACGCGGTCTCTTGGAGGAGCTGGTGGACTTCGACCGGTTGCGCCACAGTCGCAGGATACGGCTCTTCGTCTCCGCGACCAATGTCCACACCGGCAGCCCGCGGCTGTTCGCCAACCGCGAGCTGTCGAGCGACGTGCTGCTGGCTTCGGCCTGCCTGCCCAGCCTGCATCGCGCTGTGGAGATCGACGGCGCGTATTACTGGGACGGAGGATTCACTGCCAACCCGGCGATCTTTCCCCTGATCCGGCACGGAAGCTGCGTGGACATCGTGACCGTCCATATCGATACCCAGGGCCACCCCGGGCTGCCGGTCACGGGGCACGAGATCTCCAACCGACTCGAGCGGATCATGACCAACGCGCCGCTGCTCCGGGAAATTCAGACGATCGCCGAACTCAGGGCCCTGGCCGATCCCGGCTCGAAGTTCGGCCGTCGGCTTCGCGGCCTCGCACTGCACCACATCCTGCCGCCCGAGGACATGACTCAATTCGAAACGTCTAGCAAGCTGAACGTCGACTGGTCCTTCCTCGCCCGTTTGCGCGACATCGGGCGATCCACCGCGGAAAACTGGCTCGTGGAGAACTCCGGCAGGATCGGCACCGGTTCAGCCGCCACCCTGGAATCGAGCCTGTTCTCGCAAAGCCACGGGGCACGCCTGGCCGAAGGGCAGATCTGATACCTTTGGATTGATGCCAAAGGTCATTGATAATGACCTTTGGACTGACAGCCCGTCTTGCCGCCGGCGGCCGCCAATCCGGCACACCGCGGCCGTCCTATTACGGGGTGGCGCTTTCGCTGTCGTCGGGCCCCTGGTCCGGCTCGGCCGATTCGCTCGCGTCGGCGCCTGCCCCCTCGGTTGATCCCTTGACCTCATCGGCCGGTTTTTCCGAGGGGTCCTTTGCGCCATTGGTGGTCCGACGCCGGCCGCGCGGCCGGCCCTTTGCCGCCCGGCGCGGCGCCTCTTCCTCAGGCGGCGCGGGCTCTGCAGCGGCCGTCTCTTCGGCGGCCGTCTCTTCGGCGGCCGTCTCTTCAGTCTGCACGGGCACCTTGTCCGTGTCGCCGATCGCGCCATCCAACTGAACGGGCCAATCGACCTGCGGCTGCTCCTGGTCCAGTATCGGCTGTTCCTGAGCGCTTCGCGGAGGTTGCTGCGACGGTCGCCGCGGATCGGTCGAATCGTTCATGATCCGGAAATAGTGCTCCGCGAACTGATAATAGCTCTCGGCCGCGATCCGGTCGCCGGAGGCCGTGGCGTCCCGCGCAAGCGTTATGTATTTGTCGTAAACCTGCGGCGCGTTGCCGCGGATTCGGACATCGGGACCGTGACTGTCATAGGAGTGCGCCCGAGGCGTCCCATGCTGCTTACGGTTCGGCCGACCGCGAGGTCGCCGTGTGTTGTTTCCTGGTCTCATAGCTCCGTTACTTTAGATCCGTTAGTCCTAAACGGACTTCATTCACTCGCATCTCCTCGTGCACCGCCTTTGGGCGATCTTGCGAGCTATTCTTCCACGCACTCAATTTGGGGGTCGTGGGACGTCCCTCTGGGACGCAGGAGCCTTGGGCTCACCCATCAAACCTAGTCCTGAATGCGCCACTTTCCAACTGTTTTTTTCAATCAACCGATCGTATTTGCGCTTATTCCCGCCTTGCTGGTCGCCAGCACGCAGCGGTCTGTTCCCGTGAGATCGCGTGCGCGGCAAAGGCCTAGAAAGCCACCCGCGCCGAGCAGTTGTTCGACCTCGTCCGCTTGTCCGGCGCCAACTTCGAGGGCCAGGATTCCTCCCGGGGCCAGAAGCCGAGCCGCTTGAGGCACCAAGCTTCGGTACGCCACCAGCCCGTCGGCGCCACCCGACAGCGCCATGTTCGGATCGTAGCGAGCGACCTCGGGCGCCAAGTCGGCAATAGCACTCTCTATTATATAGGGCGGATTACTAACAATAACTTGCCAGGATCCGACAAGCTCCCGCGCCCAGTCGCCCCGGCAGAATTCGGCGCGCGACGAAAGGTCGAGGACGCGGGCGTTTTCCCGCGCGTTGGCGAGGGCCGAAGGACTGATATCGACGCCGAGCCCGCGCGCCCGCGGCAGCTCGGACAAGAGCGCCAGCAACAAGCAGCCGCTGCCCGTGCCGAGATCGAGCACCTGTAACGGGGCATCCCGATCCTCGATCCGCGCCAAGACCGCTTCGACGAGGGTCTCGCTGTCCGGCCGCGGGTCGAGCACGTGGGGGGTCACGCGCAGGGTCAAGCTCCAGAAATCCCGGCGACCAAGGATTCGCGAGACCGGTTCGCGGGCCGTACGGCGCCGGATCAGGGCCGCGAAACGATCGACCTCGGCGGCATCGAGCCGCCGCTCGGGATAGCCGGTGATGAGGGCCGCGCCGCCGCCCAGCGTCTCGGCCAACAGAAGGCGTGCGTCGCGGCGCGGCTGCTCGACCCCGGCGGCCTCAAGGCTCGCGGCGGCCCGGTCCAGGGCCGCGCCGATGGTGGCCTGACGGCCACGTATCGGCGCGTTCATTGAAGGGCCGCCAGGCGCGCCGCCTGGTCCTCGGCAATCAACGTCTCGATCAGCTCGTCCAAGGCTTCGCCGGCCAGAATTCTGTCCAGCTTGTAAAGCGTGAGGTTGATGCGGTGGTCGGTGACGCGGCCCTGCGGGAAGTTGTAGGTACGGATCTTTTCGGACCGATCTCCGCTGCCGACCTGGGAGCGGCGCGTCGCCGCGCGCGCCGCGTCCATCTCTTCCCGCTGCTGTTCGTAGAGCCGGGCGCGCAGAACCTTCATCGCCTTGGCCCGGTTCTTGTGCTGGGATTTCTCGTCCTGGCAAACGACCACGATACCGCTGGGCAGATGGGTGAAGCGCACCGCGCTGTCGGTCTTGTTGACGTGCTGCCCGCCGGCGCCTTGGGCACGAAACGTATCGATGCGCAGATCCTTCTCGTCGATCTGCACGTCGACCTCCTCGGCCTCGGGCAGCACGGCAACGGTCGCCGCCGAGGTGTGGATACGACCGCCCGACTCGGTCGCCGGCACCCGTTGCACTCGATGCGGCCCGGATTCGAACTTGAGCCGCGCAAAAACCTCCTTGCCGGCGATCGCCGCGCTCGCTTCCTTGTAACCGCCGATGCCCGTCTCCGAGATATTGAGCGGCTCGAAGCGCCAGCCATGCTGCTCGGCGTAGCGCTGATACATGCGAAACAGCTCGGCCGCAAAGAGCGCGGCTTCCTCGCCGCCGGTGCCGGCGCGAACCTCGAGGATGGCGTTACGCTCATCGGCCTCATCCTTCGGCAGCAGAAGCAGCTTCAGTTCTTGCTCCAACTCGGGAATCCGCGCCTCGAGGCTCTGCCGCTCCGCCGTGGCGAGGGCGCGCATCTCCATATCCGACTCGGGATCTCCAAGCAGGCTCTCCACGTCGCTCAGCTCGCTGCGGACGCGGCGCAGTTCGTCGATCCGCTCGACCACGGGCGTGAGCTCCGCGAGCTCCTTGAGCATATCGCTATAGCCGCTCGACGCCGGGTCGGGGTGCTCGGCGACCAGGCTGCTCAGTTCCGCGAGCCGCGCCGCGACCCGTTCAAGCTTTTCTTCCAGGTTCACTCCTTCTTCTCCCCGCCGGTGTCCATGTCGGACTCCGGCGTCGACTCATCCATCCGGAACAGGCGTTCGGCGGCTCGTTCCAGCTCGCGCCCCGCCTCCGGATCGCCTGCCGCGGCGGCGCGCAGGGCTGCGCTGGGCGTGTGCAGCAACCGCTTGACCAGCAGGCGGGTCGCCACTTCGGCATCGAGTCCACTTTGGCTCAGCACCTCTTTGCGAACCGCCTCGAAGTGCTGCCTGAGCGCCGCCACCGCCGGCACGGCGGCCCGTTCCGCGCGCCTGCGCCGGAAAACCGCCAGCTCTTCCTCGATCACCCGCCAGGCCGCCAGTGCCGTGGCCTCGCGGGTCGCCTTGCCGTCTCGTGCGACATTCTCCAGGTCGTCGAGGTCATAGACGAAGGCGCCGTCCAGATCCTGGACCGCCGGCTCGACGTCGCCCGGCACGGCGGAATCGATGAACAGGATCGGCCGGCGCCGGCGCTGCTTGAGCGCCGCCTCGGCCACGGGCGCGGTCACCGTGTGACGCCCCGAACCCAAGGCGGTCACTACTATATCGGCGCTGGTCAACGCCTCCGCAAGCTCTTCCCAGGGCCTGAAGTGACAGCGCAGGCGGTGCGCCGCCGCTTCGGCCCGGGCCGCGGATCCATGCATGAGGATCAGCTCGCCGATGCCCGCGTCCTTGAGTTCGAGGGCCATCAGCTCGCCCATCTCGCCAAGGCCGACCACCAGCGCGCTGCACTGCGCCACATCGCCGTGGAGGTTGCGCGCGACCATCAGGGCGGACGCGGTCATCGAAACCGGCCGCTCGGCCACCGGAGTTTCATTGCGCACTCGCTTGGCCGCGGCGTAGGCAGCCTGCAAGATCACCTCGAGCCCCGGGCCCAGCGTGCCCGCGGCCGTCGCCAGCCGGTGGCTCTCCTTCACTTGGCCAAGCACCTGCGGCTCGCCGATCACCTGACTGTCCAGCGACGCGGCGACGGCGAAGACATGCCGCAAGGCCGCCTCGTCCAAATGGCGATAGCTTTGGCCCTGCAACTCGTCCTTCGTGATCTGTGCCCACTCGGCAAACATATCGAGCAGCTGCGCGACCACCGACTCGGGCTCCTCGTGCAGGGTCACCACCTCGAGCCGGTCACAGGTGGCCAACAGCAGGGCCTGGTCCAGGCCAGCCGCGCCGACCTCGGCGAGCAGGGCCGGTTGATCGATCTCGTCCACCAGAAGGCGATCGCGCAGCGCGGCGGTCGCCGAGCGGTGGTTGACACCGAACACGAGGAGCCGGCGGGCCGGATCGCCGTTCACGGCCATGGTGCCTCCGCTATCCGAAGCGGGCGAGCCGGTCGCTCAATACGTCGAGAGACACGAGCTCCTGCTCGCCGGTATCGAGGTCGCGGACCGTCGCGCTGTTCCGGGCCAGCTCGTCCTCGCCCAGAATGACGGCGGCCCGCGCATTCAGACGGTCCGCCCGCTTCATCCGTTTCTTGAGGTTGCCGCTGAAACCGAGCTCTATGGAGAGGCCGGCCTGGCGCAGACGCTGGGTCAGCGTGAGCGCCGCCTCCTCCGCGCCGCCGCCGACCGGCACGACAACGACCGGGCGCGGCGCCACCGGCGCCCGTCCGAGCAGCATAGACAGGCGCTCGACCCCAGCCGCCCAGCCGATTCCCGGGGTCGACGGCCCGCCGATCGTCTCGATCAAGCCGTCGTAACGGCCGCCGGCCAGGACGGCGCCCTGTGCGCCCAGCTCGCGGGTCGTGAACTCGAAGGCCGTGTGCGTGTAGTAATCAAGCCCGCGAACCAGCCGGGGATTCAGCTGATAGGGAATGTCGAGCACTTCGAGGCCGGTCTTGACGGTGTCGAAAAAGTCGCGGCTCTCCTGGTTCAGGTAGTCGCCGAACAATGGCGCATCGGCGATCACCCGGCGGTCACCCTCGTTCTTTGAATCCAGAATCCTCAAGGGGTTCCGATCCAAGCGATCGAGGCTGTCCGCGGAGAGCCGCGCCCGGTGATCCTGAAAGTACTCGACCAGCGCGGCGCGATAGGCTCTACGGCTCTCCGGATCGCCCAAGGTGTTGAGTTCCAATGCCGTCTTCTCGAGGACACCCAGCGCGTCTAGCACATGGGCGCCGATCGCAATGACCTCGACATCCCCAAGGGGTTCCGCCACGCCGAGCAGCTCCACGTCGATCTGATGGAACTGGCGCTGGCGTCCCTTCTGGGGGCGTTCGTGACGAAACATCGGCCCGCTATAGAAGTACTTCAGAGGCAGCTGCTGGGCCAAGCCTCCGGAGATGAAGGCCCGCGCGATCCCGGCGGTGGCCTCGGGCCGAAGCGTGAGCTCTTCGCTCTCCTTCATGGAGAAGGTGTACATCTCCTTGGTGACCACGTCCGAGGTATCGCCGAGGCTTCGCTTGAAGACCTCGGTGAACTCGAACACCGGGGTCGACATCTCGAGGTAGCCGTATTGTTCGGCCAGGGCCCGGGCGGTGTCGATGACGACGCGGTGGCGGCGCATCTCGTCGGGCAGAATGTCGCGGGTGCCGCGAACCGGCTGCAGCCTGGACAAGGCGTGTCTCCGGCCGGACTAAGTCGCGGCGGAGGCAACGAGCGGCAATTCGTCGCCGGGCGCCTCGGTGGTGCGGGCCGCCTCGACCTCGGCCGCCTTCTTCTCGATCAGCGCGACCAGGTGATCGACGATGTCCCGATCCTTGAGCCGATGGTCCGGCAAACCGGCGATATAGACCTGATGGGTCCCGTTACCGCCGCCGGTGAAGCCGATATCGGTCTCGCGCGCCTCTCCGGGCCCGTTGACCACGCAGCCGATGACCGAGATCGTCAATGGCGTCGTGATGTGCGCCAGGCGCTGCTCGAGCAGTTCCACCGTCTTGATCACCTCGAACTGCTGGCGGGCGCAAGAGGGGCAGGAGACGACATTCACGCCACGGTGGCGCAGGCCCAATGCCTTCAGCATGTCGAAGCCGACCTTGACCTCCTCGACCGGATCGGCCGAGAGCGATACGCGCAGCGTGTCGCCGATCCCGGACCACAACAGATTGCCGAGGCCGATCGACGACTTGATCGTGCCGCTGCGCAGCCCGCCGGCCTCGGTCACCCCGATGTGCAGCGGATAGTCGCAGGCCTCGGCCAACCCCACATAGGCGGCCACCGCAAGGAAGACGTCCGAGGCCTTGCACGAGATCTTGAACTCGAAAAAGTCCTCGTCCTCGAGGATTCTGGCGTGGTTGAGTGCACTCTCGACCATCGCTTCCGGACAGGGCTCGCCGTACTTCTCCAGTAGATCGCGCTCCAGCGAGCCCGCGTTGACCCCGATCCGCATGGAGCAGCCGTGATCGCGCGCGGCCCGGACGACCTCGCGGACCCGTTCGCGGGCACCGATATTGCCCGGATTTATGCGCAGGCAGGCGGCCCCCGCTTCGGCCGCCTCGATCGCCCTTTTGTAATGGAAGTGGATGTCCGCCACGATCGGGACGGTCACCTCGGGCACGATCTTCGACAGGGCCTCGGTCGAGTCCCGGTCCGGACAGGAGACCCGGACAATGTCCGCGCCGGCCACCTCGAGCTGGCGGATCTGGCCGATGGTGGCCGCGACGTCCGTGGTCAGCGTGTTGGTCATCGACTGGACGCTGATCGGCGCATCGCCGCCCACCGCCACCGCGCCAACCTGAATCTGCCGCGACCTGCGGCGGCTTATGTCGCGATAGGGACGGACGCTCATGGACGGGCTCTCAAGTCGTGACCCAATGCTTCGGGACCCGAACTGGCCCCGACCGGCCACAACATGCGCCGAGACCGGAACAACTTCAAGCCCGCAGGCCCGGGCCGGGAGCGCCTCACTGCGCGAGGGTGGAGCCGTCCAGCAAGCCCGCGGGCTCCAGGGCCACGTTGCGGCGCACCGTTCCGACCGGCCCAAGCGCCCCCAGGACGGTCCCGTCCACTTCGATTTCCAGGCCGCCGGCGTTGCCGGTCAGCAGGGTCAGGCCGGACTGGTTCGGCACCTGGTAGCTGTCGCCGGCACGCAGAACGCGTGTAAACAGCAGATCCTCGTTGCGGTCGCGCACCTGCACCCAGCTGTCCTGCGTGGCGCGCAGGACGACTCGGGTACCGATATTCCCCCGGCCATAGACCTGGGCTACCAAGGGCCCCGCTGCCGCCGTTTCGCCGGTGGAGGGCGCGGCCGGGATGGCCTGGGGCTCCGGTGCCGTCGCGATCGTCGTAGGCGACGTTTCCGACGAGAGTGTGGCCGGAGCCGGCCGCGCCGCCCTGGCCTCTGGTGTAGAGGTGGCAACCGGGATATCGCCCGAAGATAGTGAAGAACCGGTTGCCTCGGTCGGCTGCGCGGGCTCGGCCGAAGCCGTCGCACCGCTGGTGGTCGCGGGCTCCGCGCCGTTCGAACCGGCGGGCACGGCATCCGATTCGATCGGGGCCGTCTCGAATGGAGTCGTTGCCAACGATGCCGGCTCGGCCGCTTCCGTTTCGCCGGACGTGACGTCGGTGCGCGCGATTTCTTCCGGCGCCGCCGGATCCGCCCCGCCGCCGGGTTCGAGCTCAGCGGCGGAACCGGCCTCGGCGTCCGACACGGACTCCGCGGGCGCAACGCTCACCCCCGCCTGCTCCTCGGCAAGCAAATCCTGCAGGCGTTCCGGCACCGTGGGAACGAGATCGGTGCCCTGTCCATCCTCCTTCGAGAAGAACGACCAGGCGCCGTAGGCGAGTCCGAAAAACAGCACCGAGACCAGGATCAACGCCGCGCCCGGCACCTTGCCTTCGGGCACGGGGGTGGGGAACACGAGCTGCGTCTGACTGCCCAGCACGGCAGCCTCGGCCTTGAAGCGGGCCACCAGGTCATCGCTGTCGAGCCCGAGGTACTCGGCATAGCTGCGCAGGAATCCGATGGCGTAGGCGTTGCCCGGCAGCTTGTTGAACTCGCCGTCCTCGATCGCCTGCAAATAGACATAGCGGATGTTCAACACGCCCGCGACGTCGCGAAGGCTGCGGTCGTGCCGCTCGCGCGCTTCCTTCAACGTTGCGGCAACGCCGTCAGGCATTGCTTCGGCCTGCGCCTTCGCGGCCGGCCGCAATTCGTCGGCCTCGAATCGAGGTGCGTTAGGGTCTGGGTGTCGTATCTGTTCCGCCATGGCGGGTTCTAGAGCCCTTGTTTCACCAGCAGTTCAACGCAGGCACTATCGGAAGACCGCCGTCCGTTTGCGAATCCTCCCGCGGGGACCTGCGTGAAGTCGCCCCGCACCTACGCCCGACCCCTAGATCCCCAAACACCGGCCTTGTACCAGATTCGCCCTCGACCCGGCAATCGGCAACATCCGCCTAGGCCTAGTCTGCATCGAGTCCGTAGGCCGTGTGAAGGCTGCGCAACGCCAATTCGGTATAGTCCTCAGCGATCAGCACGCTCACCTTGATCTCCGAGGTCGATATGACCTGGATGTTGATGCCCTTGTCCGCGAGCGCGTTGAACATCTGCTGAGCGACCCCTGCATGGCTGCGCATCCCTACGCCGATGACCGAGACCTTGACCACGTTGGCATCGGCGAGGATATCGGCATACCCCAGATCCGTGCATTTTTCCTTAATGACCTGCACGGCCCGGTCCAGGTCGGCCTTGCCGACGGTGAAAGTCAGGTCCGTCTGGTCGCCCTCGGGGGACACGTTCTGGACGATCATATCGACGTTGATCGCCGCGTCGGCCAGAGGGCCGAATATCTTGGCCGCCACGCCGGGGCGGTCCGGGACCTTGAGTAGGGTGATCTTCGCCTCGTCCCGGCTGTAGGCGATTCCACTGACGACTGCCTGTTCCACGATTTCGTCCTCGTCCACGACGAGCGTGCCCGGGCCGTCCTGGAAACTGGACCGCACCTGGACCCGCACGCGATGCTTCATGGCCATCTCGACCGAACGGGTCTGCAATACCTTGGCCCCCTGCGAGGCCATCTCGAGCATTTCCTCGTAAGTCACCCGCTCCAGCTTGCGGGCCCGGGTGACGATCCTGGGGTCGGAGGTGTAGACGCCGTCGACATCGGTGTAGATGTCGCAACGGTCGGCGCCCAAGGCCGCCGCAAGCGCCACGGCGGAGGTGTCCGAGCCGCCGCGTCCCAACGTCGTGATGCGATCCTGCGGGTCGAGCCCCTGGAAGCCGGCGACCACCGCCACCTGCCCCTCCGCGAAGCGGCGGACGATCTCGTCGATCTCGATCTGCTCGATGCGCGCGCTGCCATGGGCGGAATCGGTCCGGACCGGGATCTGCCATCCGAGCCAGGACCGGGCCGCCACGCCGAGGTCCTGCAGGGCTATGGCCAGGAGGCCGACGGATACCTGCTCGCCCGAGGAGACCACGACATCGTATTCGCGCAGATCATAGAGCTGGCCGACCTGGTCCACCTTGGCGACCAGCCGATCGGTCTCGCCGGCCATGGCCGAGACGGCCACAGCCACCTCGTCGCCCTGGTCGGCCTGCGCCTTGACCCGCTCGGCGACCTTGCGGATACGCTCGATGTCGGCCACCGAGGTGCCGCCGAATTTCATCACGATTCGGGCCATCGTGCTCCCCGGACTGCGGGTGTGCCATCCATCCGCCCGGATCCCCCATTGCCCGGACGGCGGGGGCTATCCATACTCTCTACGGGCCGTCGGAACAAGCGGCCGCCCGAGGACCGAAGGGAGCGCCCCCGACCATGACCGAGGCCAAAGCCGGACCCGGGCCCGACGCCGGAAGCAGCGTCGACCCGGCGGAAATCGCCAAGTTCTCGGCCCTGGCGGAGGAATGGTGGGACCCGGCCGGCAAGTTCCGACCGCTGCACAAGCTCAACCCGACGCGCCTGGCCTTCGTGCGCGACCGGATCGCTGAACATTTCGGGCGCGATCCCCTGGCCGAACGGCCGCTGGCCGGCCTGTCGCTGCTGGATGTCGGCTGCGGCGGCGGCCTGCTGGCGGAGCCGCTTTCCAGGCTGGGCGCCGAGGTCACCGGCATCGACGCCTCCGAGCGCAACATCAAGGTGGCCGCGCTGCACGCCGCCGAAAGCGGCCTGGCCATCGACTACCGGCACGCCGCGGCCGAGGACCTGGCCGGCGCGGGCGCGCGCTTCGACGCGGTGCTCAACATGGAGGTGGTCGAGCACGTCGCGGACCTGGGCGGCTTCCTGGCGGCCTCCGGGGCCCTGGTGAAACCCGGCGGCGCCATGGTCGTGGCGACCCTCAACCGCACGCCGAAGTCCTTCCTGCTCGGCATAGTGGGCGCCGAATACCTGCTGCGCTGGCTGCCGCCCGGGACCCACGACTGGCGCCGCTTCGTGCGGCCGTCGGAGCTGGCCCGGGAGCTCGCCGCCGGCGGCCTGACGGTCACCGAGATCGCCGGCATGGCCTACAACCCGCTGACCGACGACTGGCGCCTGGCGCGCGACACCGCCGTCAACTACATGGTCTTCGCGGTCAAGGGGTGAGCCGGGTCGCGCTCAGGCGTTCTCGGGCGGCAGCCAGGGAATGCGCTGGACCTCGACGCCCTCCTCCTTGAGCGCCTCGGCCTCCTCCGACGTGGTCTCGCCGTAGATGCCGCGCGGGTCGCTCTCGCCGTAATGAATCCGCCGTGCCTCCTCGGGAAAGCGCGCGCCGACATAATCGCAGTTCGACTCGACCTGGCGGCGCAGCTCGAGCAGTGCCCGGCGCGCCTCAGCCACCCCCTGGTCTTCCTGAGCGGCCGGGGCGCTGGCCTCGCCGCGGGACAGGTTGGGCGCCATCAGGGCCTTCTGCACGTTGGTGCAGCCGCACACCGGGCACAGCAGATCGCCCGCCTCGATCTGGGCGTCGTAGGCGCCGCTGTCGCGGAACCAGGCCTCGAACTGGTGCCCGTCGCGGCATTTCAGGTCGTAGACGATCATCCGACTGACGCCTGGCGGCGATCCTCCAAAGCGCTATGATAAGACAACGTTACCACAAAAAGTGACGTCTCGCGGGACACTTCGCAAGAGGCTTATGTCGAACGATCGGGCAGAAGAAAAGCGGTCTCGGACCCGGCACTTGGCGCTTCGCGACCCGTCGCCCTGGGTGCGCCGCTTCGCCGGGCGGGTGCCGGCCGGCGGCCGGGTTCTCGACCTCGCCTGCGGCGGCGGGCGCCATACCCGCCTGTTCCTGGAGCTCGGCCACCCGGTCCTGGCCATGGACCGGGATATCGCGTGGATCGCCGATCTCGCCGGCCGCCCCGATCTGGAAACCCTGGAGGTGGACCTGGAGGATGGCCGGCCCTTCCCACTCGCCGGACAGCGCTTCGCCGGCGTGGTGGTCACCAACTACCTGTATCGGCCGCATCTCCCGGCCCTGATCGAGTCCGTGGCGCCGGACGGGGTCTTGATCTACGAAACCTTCGCCCGCGGCAACGAGCGCTTCGGCCGCCCGTCGAATCCGGACCACCTGCTCGAGGCGGGCGAACTGCTCGAGGCGGTGCGGGGATCCTTGCGGATTCTCGCCTACGAGGACCTCGACGTCGAGCGGCCAAAACCGGCCGCCATCCAGCGCATCTGCGCTCTGCGGGAAGACCCCGGGCGTTCCTGACTACTCGCCCGCCTCGCGCAAGCTGGCGTCCGGGACGGGGCCGCCGAAGGGCCGGTCGTGGGTGAGCGACGGCACCATGGCGCGGGCCTTCTCGATCTCGGCCAGGTCGATCTCGGCCGTGACCACGCCGGGCTCTTCGCCCCCGTCGGCCAGCACCTCGCCCCAGGGCGCGACGATCAGCGCGTGGCCGAAGGTCTTTCTGCCCTCGGCATGGGTGCCGCACTGCGCCGGCGCGAAGACGAAGCAGCCGGTCTCGATGGCCCGGGCGCGCAGCAGGACGTGCCAGTGCGCCTTGCCGGTGAACCTGGTGAAGGCCGCGGGCACGGAGATGAAATCGGCGCCGCCCTTGGCCAGGGCCCGGTAGAGCTGGGGAAAGCGCAGGTCGTAGCAGACCGTGAGGCCGAGCCGCCCCCACGGCAAATCGGCGGTCACCGCCTGGCCGCCCGGCTGGTAGGCGCGCGATTCGCGGTAGCTCTGGCCGTCGGGGATCTCGACGTCGAACATATGGATCTTGTCGTAGCGCGCCGCGATGTCGCCGCCGGGGCCGATCAGGAACGACCGGTTGGCCAGCCGGTCGGCGGCAAGCCGGACGACGACGGACCCGGCGAGCAGCCAGACGTCCAATTCGGCGGCCAGATCCCGGAACGCCGCAAGGGCGTCGTGCTCGGCCTCGGTTTGGGCTTTTTCGAATGTCAGCCTGCCGCGCGGCTCGATCATGTCCGTGGTCTCGGGGGTCATGATCAGCTCGGCGCCGGCGTCCCGTGCCTGCCGGATCAGCGCCTCCGCGGCGGCTATGTTGGCCTCGGGCTCGCGCCCGGAGGTCATCTGCACGCAGCCGACGGTGAAGCGCCCGCTCATGTCGCGCCGTTCAGCAGCCGGTCGAGCTTGCCGGCGGCCTCCAGGGCGTAAAGGTCGTCGCAGCCGCCGATATGGGCATCGTCGATGAAGATTTGCGGCACGCTGTATTGGCCGGCGGCCCGCTCCATCATCTCGCGCCGGCGCCCAGGGCTCATGGTGACATCGATCTCGTCGACGTCGGCTCCCTTAGCCTTGAGCAGTTGTTTCGCCCGGGAGCAGAACGGGCAAAACATGGTGGAGTAGATCTCGACCCGGGCCATATCCATATCCTCGCGCCGCGCCGGTCGCCGGCCGACCCCGAACATGTAGGAGATCGCGCCGGTATTTACAGGGCCCATGCCGCTCACGCCGTCAATTCCCATAGCCGGCCCGCACCACCCGGGTCAGGACCAGCACGTCGACCGCCGCGGCCCCGGCGCGCAGCAGCACCCGGGCGCAGGCGGAAATCGTCGCGCCGGTCGTCATCACGTCGTCGACCAGCAGAACCCGCCGGCCCTGGAGCGCGCCGCGCCGGGCCGGGGCGACCGCGAAGGCGCCGGCGACGTTGCGGCGCCGGGCGGCGGGGCTGAGCCGCCCCTGCGGCGGCGTATTGCGGCGGCGCGTCAAGAGGTCCGGCACGACCTGCAGCCCCGTCGAGCGGCCGAGCGCCCGGCACAGCAGGGCCGCCTGGTTGTAACGCCGGGCAAACAGGCGGAACCGGTGCAGGGGGACGGGGATCAGCAGATCGGCCTCGGCAAGGAGATCCCTACCGGCCCGTGCCAGCCAGGCGGCGAAGGTCGGCGCGCCCTCGGTCCGGTCGCCGTGCTTGAACCCGAGCACGAGGCCCTTGCTCGCCTCGTCGTAGCGCATCACGAAGCGCGCGCGCTCGAAGGGCGGCGGATCGCTGGTGCAGGCCCCGCAGAGCGTCCCGGACCCGAGGTCGAAGGCGAAGGGAAAACCGCAGCAGGCGCAGTAGGGCGGGGCGACGAAGTCGATGCGCTCCCAACAGCCCGCGCAGAGCGCGCCAGAAAGATCGACCGGACCGCCGCAGGCCAGGCAGCGCGGCGGAAGCAGGGCATCGAGGGCCAGCTTGGAGAGCCCGCCGAACCCGCGGGCGAGGGTGCCGGGGTGCGCCATGGTGGAGAGTCTCGGCGCCGGCTCCTCGCGAGTCAACCTGTTCTCCGGTCGCCGCCACCGGCGCAGATGGAGCTTTGACGGCACGGGCCGCCGGGCCATAGTGCGGTCATGAACGAGGCGATCAACGTCTTCGACCGACGGCTGGTGCGGCGGCACCGGGACCGGGCGGCCGGCGGCTTGGCCCGGCACGACTTCCTGTACCGGGAGGTGGGCGAGCGGGTCGCCGACCGGCTGGACGACGTCAAGCGCGGCTTCCCCAGGGCGCTCGACCTGGGCTGCCACGACGGTGCCCTGGCGGGGATCGCCGGCGGGCGCGGCGGCATAGACCTTCTTGTGCAGTGCGACCTGTCGCCGGCCATGGCCGGGGCGGCCGCGGCCGGCGGACGGCCGGTCTTGGCCGCCGACGAGGAGTGGCTGCCCTTCGCCCCCGGCAGCTTCGACCTGGTCATGAGCGTTCTCAGCCTGCACTGGGTGAACGACCTACCCGGGGCGCTCATTCAGATCCGCCGGGCGCTGAAGGACGACGGGCTCTTCCTCGGCGCCATGCTGGGCGGCGAGACCCTGCACGAACTGCGAACGGCCCTGATGCAGGCGGAGATCGCCGAGGAGCATGGCGCCAGTCCCCGGGTTTCGCCCTTTGCCGACCTGCGCGACGCCGGCGCCCTGCTTCAGCGCGCGGGCTTCGGCCTGCCGGTCGTCGACAGGGACGTCATAACGGCGACCTACCCAAACGCCTTTGCGCTCATGGCCGCGTTGCGCGGCATGGGCGAAAGCAACGCCGTACACGCGCGCCGGCGCACGGCGAGCCGAAGGGCCACGATGCTGCGCGCCGCCGAGATCTACCAGAAGACCTTCGCCCGGGACGGGGGCGAGGTGCCGGTCACCTTCGAGGTCATCTACCTGACCGCCTGGGCACCCGACACGTCACAGCCGCGGGCGCTCAGACCCGGCAGCGCCCACAGCCGCCTGGCCGAGGCCCTCGATACCGAGGAGATACCGGCCGGCGAAAAGGCGCGGCCCGAGTAGGCGCCCCGTACGGGCGCGTCTAATCGAGCGCACCCATGTCGCCGCGCGCCCCGGGCCGGCGGGGATGGCCATGGCCGGCCGCGCTGTGCCCGCTTTCGGTCGCCGCGGCGCGGAAATACCGCAGTATGAAAACGCGGACGGCAGCGGTCCGGGACGAGCGGCCGCGCCGCGCTTCTATGAAGGTGCAGATATCGTTGAGGGACCGCCCTTCGCGGCGGCAGATTTCCTCCAGCGCCTCCCACATGGCCGGTTCCAGGCGCAAGCTGGTGCGCTGGCCATTCAGGTGGATATTACGGATCTGCAGCGTGGTCATCTCGCACAGCCACCGTTGAAGCAATGCGAGGTAGGATTGCACAGCGCTCGTAAATAACACCTAAATATCAGTTCGCCCCGGGATCGAAACATCGGCATTTCTCGGTAGGCTCGGCAAACTTCGCGCCCAAGCAACCTAAAGTAGCGGTGCCATAAATCAAGCGCCGAATAGCCCTAGAACAAATATGGTTTTCCAATACGGCGCTTGGTGGTCGCGCCTGCACCAATCGTTTAACGATTGTTAATGCCCCGCGCGTGACAATGATCGGAGCGAGACAACCGCCCAATTTCAAGGGGTTCATATGGATGGCGCCGGAAGAATCCGGGTCTGGGAAATGGTGGTCGAGAGCTACCGTTTCGTGCTGTCCCATCCGCGCGACCTGGTGCGGGTCGGATGGCTGCCGCTGATCGCCTTGTTCGCGCTGAACTTGCACTTCGATAGAATCGGCCCGGCGGCCCTTGGGCCGGCGCTCGGCGAGGCGGCCATCAATCTTTTGATCCTGTCGCTGATCGCGGCCATTATCCTGGTCGCCTGGCACCGGGTCGTGCTGCTGGGCGACGGCGGCCGGCGTCACGTCGCCGT
>CAMYMY010000012.1 GCA_947259625.1 uncultured Kiloniellales bacterium
GCTGAACCGGCCGCGCTCACGGCGCGCCAGGAAAGGCTTTGCGCCGGCTGCCACGAAAAGGCCCTGGGCCCGAGCCCCGCGAGCAGCCACCCGAGCGGCATCGTCCCGGCGCGCGCCCTGCCCGACGCCTTCCCGCTCGATGCCGAGGGCAGGCTGACCTGCAGCAGTTGCCACGACCTCCACGGCGCCGCCGCATCCCTGCTGCGCGGCGAAGGCGGCATCGACCAGGCCTGCCTGGCCTGCCATCGGCGCTGAACGGCGGGGGCGAGGCTCGCGAACTCGACCCGGCAGGCAGCACGGCCTGCCGCTACGTCGATCTCGGTGCCTCCGCAGGGCGAGCCCCCGTGGCGAATGGGGCCTCGGACTCCTCGTCCGGGGGCTCCTTGTCCACGAAGCGTTTCGATGGTCGTCCGGCCCCGGTGGCGAATACGGCCTGGGACTCTTGGTCCAGGGGATCCTTCTCCACGAAGCGTTTCGATCTCCGTGCGGCCTCGGTCGTGCCGAACACAGGGTCGGGATCGTCCACCTTCCAGAACTTGTACACGGCCAGGCAGGCGAGAACGACCGACACAATGATCCTGACAACCCCGATGTTCGGATACCAATCGAGATACCGCTCGATCGAGGCATAGGGGTCGCTCACTCCGGTGAACAGCAACATCGCCAGATCGAACTCGAACAGCACGTGAATCTCGTTGCCGCTTTGTACGACCGGCGAAAAAACGACCACCGAGAGAGCTGCCAATAGGCCGTATAAAAGACCCCTTATGAGCATGCGGCCGCCCTCCACGGAACCTTCGCGCACGGCCGGAAATGTCAATCCAGCCGATAGGGATTACACTACAATTTCCATAACAGATTGTTATCGAACCTGTCTGCGATCGCACTTGGTTTGGCGGCCTGGCTTCTCTTCCTTCCCGGCGCGGCGGCGCCGATGCGTCTTCGGATGCGCTCGTTTGTCCGTCTGCTCCCACAAGCCCGGTGGCGCGAGCCCGCCGGGGGCCTTAGACTGGCGCGAAACCGACGGGAGGGCCGAGCATCATGTCCGACGACAAAGCCAAGCGCCGCAGCGCCGAGTGGTTCGGCCGGGCGGACAAGGACGGCTTCAACCACAGAAGCTGGATGAGGAACCAGGGCCTGCCGAGCCACCTGTTCGACGGCCGGCCGGTGATCGGCATCTGCAACACCTGGTCGGAGCTGACGCCCTGCAACGCCCACTTCCGCACGATCGCCGAGCGGGTCAAGCGCGGGGTCTACGAGATGGGCGGCTTCCCGCTCGAGTTCCCGGTCATGTCGCTCGGCGAGACGCTGATGCGGCCGACCACCATGATGTTCCGCAACCTGGTCTCCATGGACGTCGAAGAGTCGATCCGCGCCAACCCGATCGACGGCGTCGTGCTGCTGGTCGGCTGCGACAAGACCACGCCGGCGCTCCTGATGGGCGCGGCCTCCTGCGGCCTGCCGACCCTGGCACTCTCGGGCGGGCCGATGCTGAACGGCCGCTTCCGCGGCGAGGACATCGGCTCGGGCACCCACGTCTGGAAGTTCGACGCCATGGTCAAGGCCGGCGAGATGACCATGGCCGACTTCATGGAGGCGGAATCCTGCATGTCGCGCTCGCCCGGCCACTGCATGACCATGGGTACGGCGTCCACCATGGCCTCGATGGTCGAGGCGCTCGGCATGGGCCTGCCGGCCAACGCCGCGATCCCGGCCGCCGACTCGCGGCGCAATACGCTGGCGCACTTGGCCGGGCGGCGCATCGTCGAGATGGTCCGCGAGGACCTCACCATCGACAAGGTGCTCACGAAAAAGGCCTTCGAGAACGCGATCCGCACCAACGGCGCCATCGGCGGCTCGACCAACGCGGTGATCCACCTACTGGCGATCGCCGGACGGCTCGGCGTCGAGCTCGTGCTGGACGACTGGGACCGGCTCGGCCGCGAGGTGCCCTGCCTGGTCAACCTGATGCCCTCGGGCCGCTACCTGATGGAGGACTTCTACTACGCGGGCGGCCTGCCCGCGGTGCTGCGCGAGCTGGGCGAGGCCGGGCTGCTGCACAAGGACGCGCTCACCGTCAACGGCGCCGCCATGTGGGACAACGTCAAAGACGCGGACTGCTGGAACCGCGAGGTCATCTACCCCTTCGCAAACCCGTTCAAGGACCAGGGTGGCATCGCGGTGCTGCGCGGCAACCTGGCGCCCGACGGCGCGGTGCTGAAGCCATCGGCGGCGACGCCGGAGCTGATGCGCCACCGCGGCCGCGCCGTCGTGTTCGAGGACATCGACGACTACAAGGCGCGGGTCGACGACCCGGCGCTCGAGATCGACGAGACCTCGGTCATGGTAATGAAGAACTGCGGACCCAAGGGCTATCCCGGCATGGCCGAGGTCGGCAACATGGCGCTGCCGGCCAAGCTGCTGAAGCGCGGCGTGACCGACGTGGTGCGCATCTCCGACGCGCGCATGAGCGGGACGGCCTACGGCACGGTCGTGCTGCATACCGCGCCCGAGGCCGCGGTCGGCGGCCCCTTGGCCCTGGTCCAAAACGGCGACCTGATCGAGTTGGACGTCGAGGCGCGGCGTCTACACCTGGACGTGAGCGAGGCCGAACTCGCCGCCCGGCGCGAGGCCTGGACGCCGCCCGAGGAGCCGACCGGACGCGGCTGGGCCCGCCTGCACGACCTGCACGTGAACCAGGCCGACCAAGGTTGCGACCTCGACTTCCTGGTCGGCGCCAGCGGCGCGCCGGTGCCGCGCGAGAGCCACTGACCGGGGCGCAAGCGCGGCTTGGCCGCTTGTAAAGCGCACCAGGGCCGCATAGCATTTAAATCAAAGAAAGGCATCGCCGTAAAATTCCTATCGGCCGGCGAATCCAAAGCAGGTCTTTTAGCAGAAACGCATTAGTCAATCAGGGAGGGATGACATGACAACAACTCGTAAAGCACAGCTCGTCGTTTTCGCGGCGGCGCTCACGCTCGGGCTGGCCTCGGCCATGGCGGAGGCCAAGGAGAAGGTCAAGGTCGGCTTCATCGGCCCGCTGTCCGGAGGCACCTCGTCCAACGGCCTGGGCGGGCGCAACTCCGCCGACCTGGCGGTCACGCTGCGCAACGCCGATCCGAACGCCAAGTACGAATACGAGCTCATGGTCCTCGACGACGAGTGCAAGCCCGACAAGGGGGTCCAGGCCGCAACCAAGATGGCCGCGGACAAGGACGTCGTCGCCGCCGCCACCCACTACTGCTCGGCGGTCGCGATCGCCACGGTGGACGTCTACAACCGCTTCGGCCTGCCGGTCGTGGTCTGGGGCGCGGTGCTGCCGGACATCACCTACGGCAACGACTACAAGGAGGTGCACCGGGTCAACGGCACGATGATCAACCAGAACGAGACCGCGGCCAAGTTTATGACCGGCCTCGGCTATAAGACCTGGGCGGTCATCCACGACACCACGGACTACGGCAAGGGCCACAACAAGTACTTCAGCCAGTTCGTGACCGAAAACGGCGGCAAGATCCTCGGCACATTCGGCGTCACCGCCGACCAGCAGGACTTCACCGCCGAGCTCACCAAGATCAAGTCGCTCAAGCCCGAAGTGATCTATTTCGGCGGCCTGACGCCGATCGGCGTGCGCGTCCGCGCCCAGATGGAGAAGCTGGGCCTCGACGCGCAGTTCGAGGGCACCTCCGGCATCGTCTCCGACACCTTCATCGAGGGTGCGGCCGGCTTGGCCGAAGGCGTCGTCGCGTTCCGCGAGGGCGCGCCGACCGAGAAGCTGCCCGGCGGCAAGTACTTCACCGAGCAATACAGCAAGAAAGGCTATGCCGAGCCGGCGGAAGCCTATGGTGCCTTCGCCTTCGCGGCGATGAACCTGATCCTCGACACCATCGAGGCGCAGGGCCCGAACCGCAAGAAGGTGCGCGCTGCCCTCAACGGCGTGCAGGGGCACGATTCGATCGTCGGCGAGATCAGCTTCGACGACCACGGCCAGAACACCGTCGCCCTGATCACCAAGTACGTGATCCAGGACGGCAAGTGGACGCTGTGGGAGGACAGCGAATACGCCTCCGGCATGCGCAAGCTGAAGGGCCAGTAGACCTCGCGACGACGGGACCGGTGGCCGGGCGAAAGCCCGGCCGCCTGCCCACCCCATCCCCACTCAAGGCCATAACACCAAGGCTCTCCAATGGATCTCGGTCTGTTCAGCCAGTACGTCATGAACGGCCTGATGCTGGGTATGATGTATGCGTTGGTCGCCGTGGGCTTTACCCTGTTCTTCGGCGTGCTGGACGTGATCAACTTCTCGCACGGCGACGTGCTCATGGTCGGCAGCTTCACCGGCCTTGCCACCTATCTGGGCCTGGACGCGCTCGGCGTCGTCTGGCCGGCTTTCCAGGTGACCGCCGTGCTGGCCGCGGCAACGCTGGCGATGGCCCTGCTGGGCGCGGTGATCGCGCGCTACCTGGTCCTGCCGCTCAAGTCCGCACCGGCGCTCAACACGCTGCTCATCACGCTCATGCTCGGCACGGTGCTGCGCGAAGGCATCCGCATGTTCTATCCGGAAGGCGCCAACCCCAAGCCCTTCCCCGCCCTCTTGCCGACCGACGCCTATCCGCTGGGCAACTTCAATTTGCGGATCGATAACCTGCTCATGCTCTCGGCCGGCTTGGTCGTCATCGTCGGCGTTCATCTGCTGATCAACCGGACCAAGCTCGGGCTCGCGATCCGGGCCGTCGCCCAGGACGAGGAAACCGCCAAGACCATGGGCATCAACTTCAACCTCGTCGTTCTGGTCACCTTCGCGATCGGCTCCGCGCTCGCCGCCTTCGCCGGCATCATGAACGGGCTCTATTACAACGAGACCAATTTCGGCATCGGCCTGCTGCTCGGCGTGATCGGATTCAGCTCGGCGATCATCGGCGGCCTCGGCAATATCTACGGCGCGATCATCGGCGGCTTCCTCTTCGCCGCGCTGCAGACCGTCGGCGCGGTCGCCCTGCCCTTCGCCAGTGCCTACAAGGACGTCTTCGCCTTCGGCGTGGTCATCCTGATCATGGCCTGGCGGCCGACCGGCCTGATCAGCGAGAAAGTCAGCGAGCGGGTCTAGGCGATGAACCGGGGAAACGCGTCGCTCGCCAACCTGCTGCCCGGTGCGCTGGGCATCGCAGCCGCCACGGCGTTCCTGATCCTGTTCCTGAGCGTGGAATCCCAAGCCGGTATCGCGGCCCTGCTCCTGGGCGGCGCGGCCGTCGTAGTCGCCACGGCCAGGTTCGGCGGCATCGCACGGATGCGGCGAAGCTTCGCCGGCGATGAAGGCGCGATGAACCTCGTGGTCGTCGCGGCGGCCCTGGTGCTGACCGGCTTTTTCTACGAAGACCACTTCACCCTGCTGCTCGTGGCGACCGTTATGATCTACATGGTCGCCGCCCTCGGCCTGACCGTGCAGTTCGGCTATGCCGGCGTGCTCAACTTCGCCGGCGCCGCGTTCTTCGGCATCGGCTGCTACACCGCCGCCGTGCTGACCAAGAACACCGCCCTGCCCCATGTGCTGGTGCTGCTGGCCGGCGGCGTCATGGCGGCCCTGATCGGCACGCTCCTGCTCCTGCCGGTGCTGCGCACGCGCGGCCACTACTCGGCCGTCGTGACCATCGCCTTCACCCTGCTGTTCAAGACCTTTCTCGAGGTCAACGACACCCTCGGCGGCCCCCAGGGGCTCAGGGTCGACGGCATGAACCTCTTCGGCTGGCGCTTCAACGACAACATCGAGATCGGCGAGACACTCGAGATATCGTTCTTCGCGAACTATGTCATCGGCAGTCTGATCCTGCTGGCCATCGCCTTCGCCTTCGTGCGCCGCCTGGAACGCTCCTGGACCGGCCTCAACCTGGACGCCGTGCGCCTGGACGAAACCGCCGCGGCCTGCTTCGGCTACAACATCTCCCGCTGGAAGATCACGGCCTTTACCATCGGCAACTTCCTGGCCGGACTGGCCGGTGCCATCTACGCCATGATGCTCGGCTTCATCGCGCCGACCAACTTCACCTTCGGCGATTCGCTCATCCTGGTGTCCATCGTACTGCTCGGCGGGATCGGCAACCCCTGGGGTATCGCGGTGGCCACGACCATCGTCATCGTCCTGCCCGAGAAGCTGCAGATCATTCAGGAATACCGCTTCCTGCTCTACGCCTCGATGGTCATCCTGATCCTGCTGTTCCGGCCGCTCGGCCTGCTGCCGCGGCCGCTCAGGTCCTACGTCCCCGGGTGGCAGCCGAAATGAGCGGGACCGCCCAGGACCTCTTGGCAGCCCGGAGCCTCACCAAGCGTTTCGGTGGGCTGGTCGCCCTGGAGGGCCTCGACCTCGAGGCCCGGCGCAACGAGGTGCTGGGTCTGATCGGGCCCAACGGCTCGGGCAAGACCACGTTCTTCAACGTCGTGACCGGCATCTACGCCGCGGACGGGGGCGAGGTGACCTTCGGCCGCGACACGATCACCAACCTCTCGGCGCAGGCCGTCTACCACGCCGGGATCGCCCGCACCTTTCAGCGCTCGCGCCTCATGCTCGAGCTGTCGATCTTCGACAACATCATGGTGGGAAACCACAGGCGGCTGAACCAGGGCCTGTGGTTCAACCTGGCGCGGCGCGGTGCCTTCCGCCAGGAGTTCGAGGACAGCTTCGAGCAGGCGCGCAAACTGGTGAAGGTCTTCGATCCGCCGCTCGCCGACCGCATGTTCGAGCCGATCGGCGGATTTCCGATGATCGACCGGCGGCGCATCGAGATCTGCCGTGCCCTGATCAGCCACCCCCAGCTGCTGCTGCTGGACGAGCCCTCCGCCGGTATGACCCACGAGGAGACGACCCAGCTGATGGACGACATCCTCGAAGTGCGGAACACCTTCGAGGATTTGACGATCATCATCATCGAGCATGAAATGGGCGTGATCGAGCGCATCACGAACCGCTGCGTGGTGCTCAACTTCGGCCGCAAGATCTGCGAGGGGACCTACCAGGAGGTGGCCGCGGATCCGCTCGTGCAGGAGGCCTACCTGGGGATCGAATGAGCGCCGAGATCGAAAACGGGCTGGTCGTCGAGAAGGTCCATACCGCCTACGACAAGGCGGACGTCCTGGAGGACGTGTCCCTGACGGCGCAGTCGGGCAAGATCACTTGCCTCCTGGGCTCGAACGGCTCCGGCAAGACGACGCTGATCCGCTCGATCCTCGGGCTGACCCCGCCCAACAGCGGCCGCATCGTCTTCGACGGAACCGAGCTCACCGGCCTGCCTTCGCACAGGATCATCGCCACGGGAATCGCCTGCATTCCGGAGGGCCGCAAGGTCTTTCCCAGGCTGACCGTGGAAGAGAACCTGCGGCTCGGCGCTTACCAGGAGAAGTCCCCGAAGGTGCTCGCAGACCGGCTGGAGCAGGCCTATCACACCTTCCCGCAGCTTCGCGAAAGGCGCGCCCAGCTGGCCGGCACCATGTCGGGCGGCGAGCAGGCGATGGTCTCGATCGGCCGGGGCCTTATGCGCGCGCCCAGGCTGCTGCTGATCGACGAGCCCTCGCTCGGCCTGTCGCCGATCCTGGTAAAGCAGAACTTCGACATCATCCGGCGGATCAACGAGCAGAACATCACTGTTTTCCTGGTCGAGCAAAATGTCCACCAGACCCTGGAAATCGCGCACCACGGCTATGTCCTCTCCAAGGGCCGGATCGTCGCCGCGGGGACGCCGGAAGAGCTCGGCCGGGACCGGGAAGTCCACCGGGCCTATTTCGGATAGCAGGAGAAGGACAGGGAACATGGCCGACAGGCTGACCGGCAAGCGGGCGCTCGTCACCGCCGCGGCGCAGGGCATCGGACGGGCGTCGGCACTCGCCTTTGCGGCCGAGGGCGCGGAGGTCCTGGCAACCGATATCGACGAGGCGAAGCTGGCGGAGATCGCTGCAACACCCGGGCTTCGCGTGCGCCCCTTGGACGTGACCGACAGCGCCGCGGTCGCCGCACTGGCCGCCGAGCTGGGAGCGATCGACGTGCTGGCGAATGTCGCCGGCTTCGTGCACCACGGCACGATCCTGGAGTGCGACGAGGCCGACTGGGAGTTCTCCTTCGACCTCAACGTCACCTCCATGTACCGCGCGACCCGCGCCTTCCTGCCGGCCATGCTCGAGGCCGGAGGCGGCTCGATCGTCAACATGGCCTCGGTCGCCTCCTCGATCCGCGGGCTGCCCAACCGCTTCGTCTACGGCACCACCAAGGCGGCGGTGATCGGGTTGACCAAGGCGGTCGCCGCCGACTTCATCCGCCAGGGCATACGCTGCAACGCGATCTGCCCCGGCACCGTGCAATCGCCGTCGCTGGACGCGCGGATCGCCGCCTTCGACGACCCGGCGGCGGCGCGCGAGGCTTTCATCGCCCGTCAGCCCCTGGGCCGCCTCGGCACGCCCGAGGAGATCGCCGCGCTCGCGGTCTATCTGGCGAGCGACGAATCGGCCTACACCACGGGCAGCGTGATCGTCGCCGACGGCGGGCTCACTCTGTAGTCCGCCGCGGCCCTTTCGACTCGCGGCGCTCCACGCATTCCAATTCGGTGTATGAAACGATCCCGGGGTGCGAACAAAGATCGGGGGCAGGAAACACAAGACCGCTCGCCGGCACCATCGAGACTGAATTCTCCCGAAGGCGCCGGCGAACAGGTGGACTTGGCAAGCTCCGAGACGGTCAGGTGGCCGCTCGGTGAGACTATCGGCTGTCTACAGCTGTCTCAGGCGTCGCTCTGCGCCATGGCATCCGGGGCCCAGTCGCTGGTGGCCAGGGGATCCGGGCCGAAGCGGTTGGCGCCGTCCGTGCCCTTCAGACAGCCAAGGAAGATGAACCACCAGATCAGGTTGACGATCGGGACCAGGTAGATCAGCTGGAACCACCCCGACTGGCCACGGTCGTGCAGCCGCTTGGCACCGGCGGCGATCATCGGCCAGAGCAGGATTATGCTCACGACGGTGCTGATGATGCCGACGGGCATCTCGGGAGCCATGAAAAAGAAGGTGCCGGTGATCCCGTCCACGAACGAAACAGCAATGCTGATAACGAGCACGGGCAAGAAATACCAGAGCCAGTAAGTCGACCGGCTAATTCGTCCTTCGAAAGAAAACCAGACATATCCCAGTGAGACTTTACGTTCGGCCATTTTCCCTCTCCGATATAGTGCGATTCCGGCCGCAGTCTGCTCTTCAATATTTAACAAAACACTGTCGGAACGTTAACCGAATCTGACCGTGGAGTCTCCAGAAGGCAGCTGGCCTGCGCCTTGCGGTCCGCCCCGGCTGGCTTCATCCCGGCGTCTCGAGGACCGGCAGGCCGCACCGGCCGAACTACCGTCGGCGGGCCGATGGAGAGACCGCGAACCATCTAGACGTGCGTCGAGCTAACGGCTACCGTAGGCGCATAAGAACCAGCGCCGGCGCCCGCCCCGGGTGAATCGGCCCTGATGGGGAGGTTTCATGGCGTCCGTCGAAATCCGCGGCGCGCGCAAGTCGTTCGGATCCGTCGAGGTTCTGCACGGCATCGATATCGAAGTTCCGGACAAGTCCTTCACGGTCCTGGTCGGCCCTTCGGGCTGCGGCAAATCAACACTGCTACGCATGATCGCCGGATTGGAGGAGATCACCGCCGGCGAGATCGCCATCGGCGGCCGCATGGTCAACGGCGTGCCGCCCAAGCAGCGCGACATCGCCATGGTGTTCCAGAACTACGCGCTCTACCCGCACATGAAGGTCTATGACAACATGGCCTTCAGCCTGAAGCTGGCCAAGGTCGAGCCGGCGCGGATCGACGAACTGGTCCAGCGCGCCGCCGAGATCCTCAACCTGGACGAACTCCTCGAGCGCTATCCGCGACAGCTCTCGGGCGGCCAGCGGCAGCGCGTCGCCATGGGCCGGGCCATCGTGCGCGACCCGCAGGTCTTCCTGTTCGACGAGCCGCTTTCCAACCTGGACGCCAAGCTGCGCGTCCAGATGCGCACCGAGATCAGGGAGCTGCACCAGCGCCTGCAGAGCACCTCGGTCTACGTGACCCATGACCAGATCGAGGCCATGACCATGGCCGACCAGATCGTCGTCATGCGCGACGGCCACGTCGAGCAGAGCGGCGCACCGCTCGAGCTCTACGATCGTCCCGTCAACACCTTCGTGGCCGGCTTCATCGGCTCGCCGGCCATGAACCTGATTGAGGGAACCGTTCAGAAGGCCAACGGCAGCGCGGCGGTGATGACCGACGACGACGTCTCGCTGCCCCTGGCGCGGGATACGGGCGTGCCGGCGGGATCGCGCGTTTACTACGGCATCCGGCCCGAGCACTGGAGCCTCGCCGAAGGGGAACACGGCGTGGCGGTCGAAGTCAGCGTGGTCGAGCCGACTGGAGCCGAGATGCTCGTGGTCTGCCGAATGGCCGGGGTCGAGGTACAGGCCTCGTTCCACGAGCGTCACGCCCTCGAACCGGGACAGCATATCCGTCTGCGACCGAGGCCGGAGCTCGTGCATCTGTTCGATACCAAGACCAGCCATCGCCTCGGATGAGGAGGTGGCGGCATCGACCCGGCGGTCAATGCCGGAACGGTGCCGTTGTCAAGAACTGGGACCAAGAAGGTGAAAACGGAGGAGGACGCTATGAGAAAAATTACCAGGCGTGACGCATTCAAGCTTGGGGCCGGCGCGGCAGCGCTCGCCGCGAGCAGCGGTTTGGCCAAGCCCGGCCAGGCGCAGTCGCTGTCGTTTACCCCGGAAAAGGGCGCCAAGCTGCGCGTGCTGCGCTGGAAGCGCTTCGTCCAGGGCGACGAGGACCTCTGGATGGCGAACACCAGGAAGTTCACCGAGCAGACCGGCGTGGAGGTCGTCACCGAGCACGAGTCGTGGGAGGATGTTCGGCCGAAGGCCGCGGTGGCCGCCAACATCGGCAGCGGCCCCGACATCATCGTCGGCTGGTACGACGACCCGCACCAGTATCCGGACAAGCTGGTCGACCTCACCGACCTGGCCGAATATCTCGGCGACAAATACGGCGGCTGGTACCCGGTGGCACGCGAGTACGGTACGCGCCAGGGCCGCTGGATTTCCCTGCCGCTGGGCGCGGCCGGCAACTGCATCGTCTACCGGAAGTCCTGGATGAACGAGGCCGGTTTCGACAGCTTCCCCAAGGACACAGACGGCCTTCTCAGGCTGTGCCAGGCGCTCAACAAGAACGGCCATCCGCCGGGCTTTGCACTCGGCAATGCCGTGGGCGACGGCAACGTCTGGACCCATTGGCTGCTGTGGTCGTTCGGCGGGCAGATGGTCGATAGCAACAATCAAGTGGTGATCAACAGTCCGGAGACGATCAACGCCCTGGAATACGCCCGCGAGCTCTACGAGACCTTCATTCCGGGCACCGTCTCCTGGCTCGATGCCCACAACAACAAGGCCTTCCTGTCCGGCCAGATCGGGCTGACCGCCAACGGCATTTCCGTCTACTACGCGGCCAAAACGCAGGGCAGCGCATTCGTGGACGACATTTATCACGCCAACATGCCGGTCGGCCCGGTCGGCAAGCCAACCGAGCTCAATCTGTTCACCCAGGCGATGCTGTTCAGCCACAGCAAGTACCCGAACGCAGCCAAGGAGTTCCTGCGCTTCATGTGGGAGAAGGAGCAGTACGAGCCATGGCAGCAGGCCGCGATCGGCTATATCACGCAGCCGCTCAAGGCCTACGAGAGCAACCCGGTGTGGACCGCCGATCCCAAGCATACGCCCTACCGCGACACGGTGGCGAACATGCTGACCAACGGCCACGCCGGTACCCTGGGCTATTCCTCGGCGGCTGCGATGGCGGACTTCATCGTCGTCAACATGGTGGCCGAGGCGGCCGCCGGCAGGGAGGCAGCGAAAGATGCGGCGGCGCGCGCCGAGAAGCGCGCCCTGAGGTACTACAAGGTCTGATCAGGCTCGGGCCCTGCCCCCGTCCGCTCGAGGCAGGCGGGGGCAGGCCTGGGAGACCTGCAAGGCAAGAACTTCCGGCGGGAGGAACAAAGCGTGGCCGAGGCGACGATAGGCCGGCCAACACCTCAGCGGCTCTCGCTGTGGGCGCGCATCGACAACAATCGGACCGTTCTCGGCCTGTGCATGATGCTGCCGGCGGGCGCGTTGCTGCTTGTCTTTCTAAGCTATCCCCTGGGGCTGGGTGTCTGGCTCGGGCTCACCGATACCACGATCGGCCGCAAGGGCGGCTTCATCGGCCTAGAGAACTACGAGCTGTTGTTCGATGACAGCGTCTTCTGGCTGTCGGTGTTCAACACCTTCCTCTACACGGTGGTGGCCAGCGCGTTCAAATTCGCGCTCGGCCTGTGGCTGGCGCTGATCCTCAACAACCGCCTCCCCTTCAAGGCCCTGCTCCGCGCCATCGTGCTGCTGCCGTGGATCGTGCCGACGGTGCTCTCGGCCATCGCCTTCTGGTGGATCTACGACTCCCAGTTCTCGATCATCTCGTGGTCGTTGCAGAGGCTGGGGCTGATCGACCAGTACGTCAACTTCCTCGGCGACGCGAACAACGCCCGCGCGGCGGTGATTGCGGCCAACGTCTGGCGCGGGATCCCCTTCGTGGCCATCTGCCTGCTGGCCGGCCTGCAGACCATCCCGCAGTCGCTCTACGAGGCGGCGGTGCTCGACGGCGCAAGCGAATGGCAGCGGTTTCGCTGCGTGACCTTCCCGCTGCTCACGCCGATCATCGCGGTGGTCATGACCTTTTCCGTGCTGTTCACCTTCACCGACTTCCAGCTGATCTACGTGCTGACCCGCGGCGGGCCCTTCAATGCCACGCACCTCATGGCGACGCTGTCGTTCCAGCGGGCGATTCCGGGCGGACAGCTGGGCGAAGGCGCGGCCATCGCGACGGCCATGGTTCCCTTCCTGCTGGCCGCCATCATTTTCAGCTACTTCGGCCTGCAGCGCCGCCGCTGGCAGCAGGGGGCGGCCAATGATTAGACTCCGCCGCCCAGTCGACGAAGGCGGAATGCACCACCTGTCGACCTTGCCGCAGCGCGTGGTCACCATCTATCTGCCGCTGGCGGTCTTTCTGATCGTGCTGCTGTTCCCCTTCTATTGGATGGGACTGACCACGCTGAAGCCGAACGAGGAGATGTTGAACCTCCAGGACTTCAACCCGTTCTGGGTGGAAAACCCAACCCTCGCGCATATCAAGAAGCTGCTGTTCGAGACCGCCTATCCCGCCTGGCTGTGGAACACCATGCTGGTCGCGGTGGTCTCCACTTTCATCTCCCTGTTCTGCGCCGTGCTCGCCGCCTATGCCATCGAGCGCCTGCGCTTCAAGGGGGCGCGGGCCACCGGCATGGCGATCTTCTTGGCCTATCTGGTGCCGCCGTCGATCCTGTTCATTCCGCTCGCAACCATGGTGTTCAAATTGGGCATCTTCGACACGAAGCTGGCGCTGATCCTGACCTATCCGACTTTCCTGATTCCGTTCTGCACCTGGCTGCTGATGGGCTATTTCCGGTCGATCCCCTACGAGCTGGAAGAGTGCGCGCTGATCGACGGCGCGACCCGGCTGCAGATCCTGGTGAAGATCATGCTGCCGCTCGCGGTGCCCGGGTTGATCTCGGCCGGCATCTTTGCCTTTACCTTGTCGTGGAACGAGTTCATCTACGCGCTGACCTTCATCTCCGCCTCGCAGAACAAGACCGTGCCGGTCGGCGTGATCACTGAACTTGTCGAGGGCGACGTCTATCACTGGGGATCGCTGATGGCGGGCGCGTTGCTCGGATCCATACCCGTCGCCATCTTCTACTCGTTCTTCGTCGAGCACTACGTGTCCTCGATGACCGGCGCGGTGAAGGAGTAGCGCCGACACGCGAATGCGCGGCGCAGCCCCTGCCCTATTCGCCGAATTTACGGCCGATCGCCGCTTCGTAGAGATGGGCGACGGCCGAGAAGTCCTCGGCCCCCCAATCTTCCTTGCCGGCCTGCATGAACGTCCCGACGACGTGATCGAGCAGCGGAGTTTCGACCTCCGCTCTGCGGGCGAGGCCCTGAGAAAGCATGATGTCCTTGGTCATGAGGCCCAGCGTGAAGAGCGGCGTGAAATCGCCCGCGCGCATGCGCGGAACGCGCTTCTCGAAATATCGGGAATAGGCGAATCCGCCGCCGCCGCAGACGACATCGTAGAAGGAGTCGAGATCGGTCCCCGTGGCCAGGCAGAGCGCGACGGCTTCCGCGACGGCCACGGCGTTGACGGCAACCAGCATCTGGTGGATCAGCTTGATCTGGTGGCCCGAGCCCGTCGGGCCGGCGTACTTGCGGAAGCGCCCCAGGATGTCCAGGAGCGGCGCGATCTCTTCGAAGGCGTTCGGGTCCCCGCCCACGACGAAGCCGATCTCCCCGGTCTCGGCCTGCGGCAGCGAGCCCAGCATCGCCGCATCCATGTGGCGTACGCCCGCCTCGGCCAGGGCCGCGTGGATCTGGCGGGTGATCGCGGGGCTGACGGTGGAGCAGTCGACCGTGATCGCGCCGGAGGTCAGCGCCTGGGCCATCCCGTTCTCGCCGAGGTAGACCTCGCGGACGATCCGGTCGTTCGGCAGGCAGGTGAACAGAACGTCGATCTCGGCGGCGATCTCCGAAAGCGAGTGAGCGACCCGCACGCCCGGGATCAGCTCGGCGCGCTCGCAGGTGGCCCAGTCAGCGTCATAGGCCAAGACGGAAATCCCATGCTCGGCAAGAACCTTGGTCATGGGGAATCCCATCGTTCCAAGTCCGACAAAACCCACTTTGCTCTGCATAGCATCCCCTCCCTGCCGAAGCCCCGCGGCCGACGTGCCGCGATTTCATGCTTACGTTATATCTCCGGGATTCTAAACTGGATATGCGCGGAACGGGGCGGGACAGGGTCGATCGCTGTCCGGTTTCACCGCGCATTGGAGTTGGCGATGAGCGTCGCGGGCCTGAGAACAGACATTTTGGGGAGTTGCGCGTGCCCAACCGACAAACCTTTCATATCGCCGTGCTGCCCGGCGACGGGATCGGCAGCGAGGTCATGGCGGCCTGCCTGCGGGTGCTCGACGCGTTGAGCCCGAACCTCGATGGCATCGAACTCGCCACCGAGACCCTGGACGCCGGCGCCGAACTCTACCGGCGCTGCGGCGAGGCCTTCCCCGAGGCGGCCTTCGAACGGGCCAAGCAGGCGGACGCCATCTTGCTGGGCGCCATGGGACTGCCGGACGTACGCGGCCCCGACGGCCGGGAACTGGCGCCGCAACTCGATCTGCGCGAACGCCTACAGCTCTTCGCCGGGGTGCGACCGATAAGGACCCTGCCAGGCCTCGCGCTGCCGCTCGCCGATCCGCGAGCGAGCGGGCTGGACCTGGTGCTGGTCAGGGAATCCACCGAGGGACTTTTCGCAAGCCGCGCCAGCGGCCGCATAGAAGGGGACGAGATCGCACGCGATACCCTGACGATCACGCGAAGCGCCTCGGAGCGCCTCTTCGACTTCACCTTCGAACTCGCGCGCCGGCGCAAGGCGGCCGGCCACCCCGGCCGGGTCACCTGCGTCGACAAGGCGAACGTATTGCGCTCCTTCGGATTCTTCCGGGGGATCTTCGACCAGCGCGCCCGGCTCTTTCCCGACATTCAGGCCGAGCACTGCTATGTCGACGCCATGGCGCTCAATCTGGTCCGGCAGCCCTGGAGCTACGACGTGATCGTCACCGAGAACATGTTCGGCGACATCCTCTCGGACTTGGGTGCGGGCCTCATGGGCGGTATGGGCATGGCGCCCTCCGCTGACATCGGCGAGAGCCACGCGGTGTTCCAGCCGTGCCACGGCAGCGCGCCGGACATCGCCGGCCAAGGCAAGGCCAATCCGACCGCGATGCTCCTCTCGGCGGCCATGATGCTCGAATGGCTCGGCGAAAGACACGACGTCGCGGCCTGCCGGCGGGCGGGACGGCGCCTGTCCGTGGCCGTGGCGGCCGCCTTCGCCGAGGGTTCGCTGCGGCCCTTCGAACTGGGCGGCCGCGACGGTACGGCCGAGATCACCGAGGCCGTCCTGCGCACCCTGGAGCAGACGCCGGTGTCGACGGGCGGAACGCCGTGAGTGCCGGCCTGCGGATAGCGGTCGCGGGCAGCGGCTACTTCAGCCGGTTCCACTACGACGCCTGGAGCCGGATCGCGGAGGCCAGGGTCGTCGCTCTCGCCTCCCCGGACCGGGAGAGCGCGGCGGCGCAGGCCGAAGCCTTCGGGGTCCCGAAAACCTACGACGAAGTGGGCGAGATGCTCGAGCGGGAGCGGCCCGACCTGCTCGACATCGTCACGCCGCCCGGGACCCATCTCGCCCTGGTGCGGGCGGCGGCCGAACGGGACATCGCGACGATCTGCCAAAAGCCCCTGGCTCCCTCCCTTGCCGAGGCGGAGGACTTGGTCGCAGCGGCGGAAAACGCAGGGATCACCCTGGTGGTACACGAGAACTTCCGCTTCATGCCCTGGTTCCGCCACGCCAGAAGCCTGATCGAGGCCGGGAGGCTGGGCACTCTCCATGGGGTGCAGTTCCGGCTCAGGCCGGGCGACGGCCAGGGACCGGAGGCCTACCTGGCGCGCCAGCCCTATTTCCAGACGATGGAACGCTTCTTGATCCACGAAACCGGCATTCACTTCATCGACGTCTTCCGCTTTCTCCTGGGCGAGGTCACGGCGGTCACGGCGCGGCTCAGGCGGATCAACCCGGCGATCATCGGCGAAGACGCCGGATACGTGATCTTCGAGTTCGAGAGCGGCACCACCGGCCTGTTCGACGCCAACCGGCTCAACGACCACGTGGCCGAGGACTGCCGACTCACTATGGGCGAGATGCACCTTGAGGGCGCGGCCGGCGTCTTGCGCCTGGACGGCCTGGGCCGGCTGTGGTGGAAACCCCACGGCGGAGCCGAGGCCGAGGAGCCCTACGCCTGGCAGGAGCGCGGTTTCGCCGGCGATTGCGTCCACAGCCTGCAGCAGCATGTCGTGGACCACCTGCTGCACGGCGTGCCGCTCGCCAACACCGGGCGCGACTATCTGGTCAACCTCCGCATCGAGGACGCGATCTACCGATCGCACGGCACCGGGCGTCGGATCGAAGTCCAAACGACTCAGTAAGTCGCCCGACCGCCGGAGAGGTCGAAGACGGCGCCGGTCGCGAACGAGCAGTCCTCCGAGGCCAGCCAGGCGATCAGGGCGGCGATCTCCTGGACCGTGACGAAGCGGCCCCGCGGGATCTTGGACAGCATGTAGTCGATGTGCTCCTGGCTGATCTGCTCGAAGATGCTGGTCTTGGCGGCGGCGGGGGTGACGCAGTTGACCGCGATCTCGTAGCCGGCCAGCTCTTTGCCCAGCGACTTGGTGAGCGCGATCACCCCGGCCTTGGCCGCGCTGTAAGCGGAGGCGTTGGGATTGCCCTCCTTGCCGGCGATCGAAGCGACGTTCACGATGCGCCCGTAGTTCCGCTCGATCATGCCCGGCACCACCGCTCGGCAACAGAGGAACACGCCGGTCAGGTCGGTCTCCAGCACCTTTTGCCATTCCGCAACCGGGTAATGCCAGGTCACCGTGGTGACGCCCGCGATGCCGGCATTGTTGATCAGGATGTCGATCGGACCCAAGGCCGCCTGCGTGTCCTCGACCGCCGCTTCCAGGGCCTCGAGATCGGTCACGTCCGCTTCGATGGCGTGCACTTGGCCCCATTCCGAGAGCTGGGCCCGGGCGAGCTCGAGCAGCTTGGCGTCCCGGTCCCACAGGCAGACCTTGGCGCCGCTCTTCACGAAGCGCTGCGCCACCGCCTGGCCGATGCCCTGGGCCGCGCCGGTCACCACCGCGCAACGGCCACCCAAATCGATCTGGTTCATGCCAACTCCCGTTGTGCCTCGGATATTCGCTTCAACTGCCCGAGCACACACCTATCGGTCAAGGCCATAGCCTCCGGTTCTCGAATCGGCCCTGCCCTGCCCCACCGAAGAAGGCCACGCGGTTCGATCGACAGGGACGACTCAGCTTGGAGCGTTTCGAGGTCGCCGCAAGGAACCGCTGCCATACTCGCGTCAAGGGCATAAGGACGATCACCATGGCCGCCTCGAGATAGTCGTTCGCCGAGAGGCTGTGGCGGACCCACCGCGGGCCCGAGTCCTGCTCCGCCATGCGGTCTTCTATGCCGGTGGCGAGCGACAATTACCTTGTTTGCACCGTCGTGACACGCCACCATAATTCGACGGTCGAGAGGTATGGTACCCGCGGAATGTTGAATAGAGAAGGCGTGTGATGCAACAGCCGCCTTTCGGTTCCGGTGCCCGGGGTTTCCGGCCGTCCGTGCTGGTGCGGCCGGCGGACTGGTATCGGAACATGGTCGCGCGCGGCTGGATCAACGGCCTGTCGGTGTTCGCCGTCACGACGGCAGGCGTCTTCGCGTTGCTTTGCGTTTCCAACCTATTCCTATTTCGAACGGTCGTTTACCTGGACTACGATTTCGCGGCAGACGCGATCCTCACTCAAAAGGCCGAGGATTTCACCCTGCTGACAGGCCATTATTCATGGTCGAGGTTCAACCATCCGGGCCCGTTTTTCTTCTACGTTCGCGGCCTTTTCGGTTTTTTGCTAGGCGATATACTTCCGACACACGGCAATGCGTATCTTATCGGCGCGTTGTTTACCTCGGCACTTTTCGTCGGCGTTACGGCGTTCCTCGCCTACGGGCTCGTCGACTCGAGGCGCGGGGCGATATTAGCGCTCGTCGCCACAATGCAGGTTCTCTGGGCTTTCGATCGTGTACTGCCCAACCCATGGATACCGATTCAGCTCGTCGCGCCATTCATTGCGTATCAATTGGCCCTGCTGCATCTCGTCCTCGGACGACAGCCCTGGGCGGCAGGGCTGGCCGCGTTCTGCGGTGCGGTCCTGGTTCACGGTCATATCACCCTGACGCTCTTCGTCATACCGACCTTCGCCTTGGCGTTCGTCTATGGCATTGTGAAGCACAAGCACAGACGGGCCGTTTACCTCCTCTCCGCAGGCTCGGTCGTTGGTGTCTTCGTCCTGCCCATCGTGCTCGACCTGATAAGCGCCGATCCCGACAATCTTGACAAAGTCCTCTTGTCGACGGCGAGACTTGCCTCCGGCCCGACGGTCGGTCTGGCAGGTGCCGGTCGCTTGGCCCTGCGTCACCTCGGGTCCATCGATTCGGCGATCTACGCGGTAGCCGCCGTGCTCGTCATAGCGGTGATCGAGCGCCGCCACATGATGCGGGAGACCGCGGCGGCGGCTGTCATCTTCCTGCTCATGTGCGGTCTCTTCGTCGCCGCGGCGAGCGGATTGCCGAAGGCGATCCCCTGGCATCCGGCCATCATCTTTCGCGGCATCGTGCTGGGTTTCCTCATCGTAGTCACCTGCGCCGGGACGGATGTCTTGGCGAAAGCGAAACCCTTTACCACCCTGGCAGTTTGCGGTGCGCTCCTGTTGGCCATAGTCAACGTCGGTTCCTTCTCCAGCCCCTACAAGGGCAATCCGACCGTCAAGCAGTTCGCCGATTTCATAGAACAACAAAACCCCAATACTATCATAGTCCATAGGCAAGGGGGGCGTAACACGTCCTGGCGAATGGCCATAGGAACCGTTTTCGAACTGAGGCGACGCGGTCGCGATGTCTGCTTCTTCGAGAAGAGACTGGCCTTCATGTTCACGGACCCTTATATCTGTCCGCCCGATCAGCGCGGCCATTCCTTCCTTGTTTCCATGACGGAGGATTGCAAGACCCTTGAACAGCCTTGCGTCATTACGGGTGGGCGGTTCGCGTTGATTCGCCTGCCCCCGGGATCCCGGTAAGCCGACGAAAGCCCGCCGAGATCCCGCCCGTGCCACTGTCCAGCTCTTTGCTGTCCCGAATATCGCAAAACCCAGACAATCTCCGCTTCCCGACTAACGACGATGGGCAGGAAACCGACTAGACCGGATGGCCCTCTTGACGCATACGTCCCAAAATCTAGGCTAATCACCACATGAACGCCAAGGCGGTCCTCTCTTTGATGCGGCCCAAGCAGTGGGCCAAGAACGCGTTCGTCGCAGCCCCCCTGTTCTTTACTCCCGCGGCCCTTACTCTGGTGAACGTCCAAACCGTCGCCGGCGGCATCGCGAGCTTTTGCACCTTGGCCAGCGCGCTCTATATCCTGAACGACTTCGCCGACCGCGAGGCCGACCGCAGGCATCCGACCAAGCGCCATCGGCCGTTGGCGGCCGGAACGGTCTCGGTGCCGGTAGCCTTCGTCTTGTTCCTGGTGCTGCTCGTGGCGGGCTTGGGCCTCGCGATCGCGCTGCCCGGGAGTGTCCTCACGGTGATCGGCCTGTACTTCGCCGCAACAACCCAGAATACAGAACCCAAATCGCAAAATGGAGTCATGCCATCGGATGACTGCAAAGGAGATGCATTTCCCTTGGCGGTGGGACCGCAGTACGATTTCCACGAATTCGGATGTCATCTCGGGACTGTCGGCTAACGTAATCGCCGGTCGTTGCAAATGAAATTAGAAACCGCCCCTCTATCAGGAAAGGAGCGAGTATGACAGGCGATCCGAGCGACAACAGGTCGGACTCGTCCAAGCTGGAAAGCTTCTTTTCTGGCGCATTAGAGTCTCGAAATATTCTTACGGTTGTCTTAACTGTTCTTGGCGTATGGGCTATCTCCTTTATTGGGCGGACAATCGTTTGGATCGATGGGGACCCTTACTTCTCTCTTTTTGACGACGCGATGATTTCCATGCGTTATGCTCTTAATTTTGTAAACGGCTATGGCCTAGTTTGGAACGAGGGCGAAGCCGTTGAGGGGTATTCAAATCCGCTTTGGACACTCTGGATGGCGGCAGCAATAGCTGTCTTAGGTAAGGCCAATGCACCACTAGCCATTCAAGTGACGGGATTCTCCTTATTGCTGTTAACAGTCGCAATCTCGTCTCGCGCAGCTTACGAGTACTGGGGTAAATCGGGATTACACAATTCACGCCCGCGCACGGCGGCTTTTTTGACAACACTGATGCTCGTGGCAACACTCTATCCTCTACACTATTGGTCGCTTATGGGAATGGAGGTATCTTTGCTGGCAACAATGGCCGCAGCTAGCGTACTTGTACTGGTGCGAGTAAGTACAAGTCGATTGCAGGCTGTTCGGGGACTCTTGGCAATTGTAACCGCGGCTGCAATTTCATACTTCACGAGGCCAGATGGTTTTCTCGTGTTATTACCCCTGATTGCCATATGTTTATTTTATTCATTGAAGCAGTCACCGCGGCAGACGATCATCGCTCTCACATGGTTTTCTATCTTCCTGGCAGTATTGGTGGCGGCCCACTTGCTGTGGCGGTACCAGTTTTATGGGTCTTTGGTGCCCAATACTTACTTCCTCAAGGTTGAAGGATACGACATCGGCCTTCGTGTATCAAATGGGGTTGGTTTCATGATGGAAGGGTTTATGCAAAGCTACGGGATAGCCTTCTTGTTAACTGTAGTTTTGGTTGTTACCTATCTGCGAGACAGTCTATTGGTGGCGGGGCTTATGTTCTCATTCATTATTTCCGTATCGTATCAAATATATATCGGAGGAGATCCGTGGACCTACTGGCGGCAGCTCGTGCCGGGCTTGGTCCTGCTCTTTGTCGGCTTAGGTATCGCTGCTGGCACATGTCTTCGAAACGTTGGGCAGAACAGGAAGGGGATATTGTTCTCCGCGCTACTAAGCGGGGTTTTTTTGCTTTGTGGCTTTATGAACGCTATGAACGCTCGATTCGTAAAAGAGAT